>JAWOHA010000047.1:0-4620 GCA_046496385.1 Cryobacterium sp.
ATGTCACGCAGCATGTCCCGGAATTCGTCTTCAGGATTGTGACCCTCATCGGGTCGGGAATCATCAGCCACTTCAGGCACCTCTCAGTTGCGTACTTCTACGCTAGTCGGAGAATCCCGCCAGGGCACGAGAATGTCCTAGGCTGAAGAGCTTAGCTGTCCGCCCGCCGCGAACACCAGGGTGCGGGCCCACAGAATGCACGACCTGCACGACCCGATCCCGCGCAGCCGTGACACCCGCGCAACTTTGAAAGGAGAGCCGTGGCTCTCTTCACCGACGACCTGTCCGAGTCTCCTCGACGCGAGCGTCGTGGCGGCAGGGCCGGCTGGACGGTGCTGAGCATTGCCCTGGCCGGCGGAATCATCCTCGGGCTGATGCCCTCGCCGTACGTGATCGAGAAGCCCGGGCCGGTCTTCGACACCCTGGGCAGCGTGGCCGGAGAGTCCGAGTCGGGGGAGGCTGAAGACCTTCCCCTCATCACCATCCCCGGGCAGACGGTCTACCCCACCGAAGGACGCCTGGATCTGCTGACCGTCTCCGTGGTCGGAAATCGGGAAAACCGCCCGAGCTGGCTGGCGATCGCCGCCGCCTGGGTCAACCCCAACGAGGCCGTGCTGCCGCTGGACCAGGTGTACCCGGCCGAGGTGAGCACCGAACAGCGGGAGGCCTTCAACGAGACGGCGATGGTCAACTCCCAGCGGGACGCCGTCGCCGCAGCCCTGACCCACCTCGGCTACGACTACCCCACGACGGTCTCAGTGGTGTCGCTGGCCGATGAATCACCCGCGACCGGACTGATCGAGGTGGGGGACCGGGTCGTGGGCGTGAACGGCGCGGCGGTCACGGACATCACCGATCTGCGTGAGGCCCTGAAAGCGAACGGCACCACACGGGACGCGGCGATCGAGGTTGTGCGAGACGGTCAGAGCGTCACCGTTGACGTGACTCCGATCGATCTGGCCGGCACGCCCGTCGTGGGCATCAACGTCAGCACGGAATACGAGTTCCCCTTCGAGGTGGAAATCCAGCTTGACCGTGTCGGCGGCCCCAGCGCCGGACTCATGTTCGCCCTGGGCATCATCGACAAGCTCACGCCCGGTTCCATTCAGAACGGGGAGCACGTCGCGGGCACCGGCACCATCAATCGGGCCGGCACGGTCGGCCCGATCGGCGGCATCCAGCAGAAACTGTCGGCGGCCGACGACGCCGGCGCAGATTGGTTTCTGGCGCCGATGGACAACTGCAACGAGGTCACCGGCAACATCCCCGACGGCCTCACCGTTTTCGCCGTCGCCACACTCGACGACGCCCTGGCCGCGCTCGAGGCCGTTCGCACCGGTGCGGCCACCGACTCCCTGCCGGCCTGCCCCGCCGGTTAGTCGCCCTGCCGGTTAGTCGCCCCACCGGTTAGCCGGCCGCCGGCTGGTCGCCCCGATCCCCGCGTTGACGGGCCTGGATGCCGCTGGGTGTTCTCTCAGCGAACCGGGGGCCGTTTGAAAGGGGCCCATTAAAGCTTTCGGCACGTTTTGTCTAAGATAGTAGTAACCCCGACCACTGAGAGCAAGAGGCCAATTCGTGACTTCATCTTCGTCCAGTGCTCCTACCCGGAGCCGAGCCCCGCTAGCCATTACGGCAGCGATCATCGTAGGGCTGGTGATCTTGTTCTTTATCTTCGCCGGGCTGTATACGGATGTCCTGTGGTTTGCCCAACTCGGTTTTCTCAACGTTCTGACCACGCAGTGGATCGCGAGCGTCGTGCTCTTCCTGATCGGCTTCATCGCCATGGCGGTGCCGGTCTTCGTGAGCATTCAAATCGCGTACCGGCTGCGACCGGTCTACGCGAAGCTGAATTCCCAGCTGGACCGCTACCAGGAAGTCATCGAACCGTTGCGCCGCCTCGCGATGTACGGTATTCCCGCATTGCTGGGGCTGTTCGCCGGGGTCGCCGCGGCGACCCAGTGGCAGATGATTCTGATGTGGCTCAACCGCACCCCGGTGGGAACCACCGACCCGCAGTTCGGCTTCGACATCGCGTTCTACCTTTTCGACCTGCCGTTCTACCAGTCGGTGCTCGGATTCGCGTCGGCCGTCGTCTTGATCTCGGCCCTCGTCGCCATCGCCACGAGCTACCTGTACGGGTCCATCCGGCTCAGCGGCCGTGAGGTGCTGCTGACCAAGGCCGCCCGCGTGCAGATCGCCGTGACCGCCGGCGTCTACCTGCTCCTGCAGGCCGTGAGCATCTGGTTCGACCAGTACTCCACGCTGACATCGACCGGGAGCATCATCACCGGTGCCGCCTACACCGACGTCAACGCCACCATCCCCGGTCGCGCCATTCTCGCCGGAATCGCCGCCGTCGTCGCGATCCTGTTCATCATCACGGCCATCATCGGACGCTGGCGCCTGCCGGTCATCGGCACGGCGCTGCTGATCATCAGCAGCCTGCTGATCGGTTCCCTGTACCCGTGGGTGGTGCAGCGCTTCCAGGTCGACCCCAGCGCCCGAACCCTCGAGTCGCCGTACATCGAAAGAAACATCAATTCGACCCGGGACGCGTACGACCTCTCCGACATCGTCGAGATTCCGTACAACGCCACCACCGCAGCCGAACCCGGCGCCCTGCGCGAAGACGCCGAAACGACGGCCAACATCCGTATTCTCGACCCGGCCCTGGTCAGTGCCTCCTTCGGCCAACTGGAACAGTTCCGCCAGTATTACCAGTTCCCCGACAACCTCAGCGTCGACCGCTACGAGATCGACGGCAAGTCCCAGGACACCGTCGTCGCCGTGCGTGACCTGAACCTCGCCGGCCTCAACGCCGGCAACACCTGGGTGAACGCGCACACCATCTACACGCACGGTTACGGCGTGGTCGCCGCCTACGGCAACCAGCGCTCGGCCGACGGTCAGCCGGTGTTCCTGGAGTCGGGTATCCCGACCTCCGGCGCGCTCGGCGACTTCGAACCGCGCATCTACTTCGGAACGACCTCGCCGGAATACTCCATCGTGGGCGCTCCTGAAGGCAGTGAGCCGATCGAGCTGGACTTCCCGTCCGGCGAGGAGGGCGCGGGCCAGACCTACACGACGTTCATCGAAGACGGCGGACCGAAGCTCGACAACGTCTTCAAACGCCTGCTCTACGCGCTGAAGTTCCAGTCCGAGCAGATCTTCCTCGCCAACTCCGTGAACGACGAATCGCAGATCCTCTACGACCGTGACCCCGTCACGCGCGTGCAGAAGGTCGCCCCGTACCTCACGCTGGACTCCGAGGCGTACCCCTCCGTCGTTGACGGCCGCGTGCAGTGGATCGTGGACGGCTACACCACCTCCGACGAGTACCCGTACTCCACACCGGTGAGCCTGAGCGAGGCCATCACGGACACCGAGACCCCGCCGCAGCCGTTCGCGCTGGACAAGGTGAACTACATGCGCAACGCGGTCAAGGCCACCGTCGACGCCTACAGCGGCGAAGTGGTGCTGTACGCCTGGGACGATGAAGAACCTCTGCTGCAGACGTGGCAGAAGATCTTCCCTGCCACGGTCAAGCCGATGACCGAGATGAGCGGTGACCTGATGAGTCACGTGCGCTACCCCGCCGACATGTTCAAGGTGCAGCGCGCCATCCTCGGCCAGTACCACGTCACCGACCCGGGTTCGTTCTACTCCAAGGACGACGCCTGGATCTCTCCGAACGACCCGGACTCGCCGGCAGCGAACCCGACCCTGCAGCCGCCGTACTACCTCACCATGCAGATGCCCGGCGCCGACAAGCCGTCGTTCTCGCTGTACTCCACGTTCCAGCCCGAAGCGACCGGTGAGTCCAGTCGAAACGTGCTCTACGGCTACCTTGCCGTAGACGCGGATGCCGGCAAGGTCGACGGAGAACGCGCCGAAGGCTATGGAACGCTGAGGCTGCTCAACCTGCCCAAGGACGGCACCGTTCCCGGGCCCGGCCAGGTGCAGAACGCCTTCAACGCCGACCCGACCGTTTCGACGGAGCTGAACCTGCTGCGTCAGGGTTCGACCACGGTGCTCAACGGAAACCTGCTCACTCTCCCGGTCGGCGGCGGGCTGCTCTATGTGCAGCCGGTGTACGTGCAGTCCACGGGTGAGACCAGCTATCCGCTGCTGCAGAAGGTGCTCGTGGCCTTCGGCGATCAGATCGCCTTCGAGGACACCCTCGACCAGGCCCTCGACACCCTCTTCGGAGGCGACTCGGGAGCTGCCGCCGGTGACACCGTCGTTCCCGTCACCGAGAACGACACCGCCACGGTCAGCCCGACCGATGGCGTGGATTCCGGAGCAGACACCCCCGCCGAGGTTCCGACCGCAACCGACACCGGCGACCCGGCGACGGACGCCGAGCTGAAGGCGCTTCTCGAGACCGCGAACACGTCGCTCAACGAGAAGCAGGCCGCGTTGACCGAGGGTGACTTCGCCGCCTACGGCACCGCCGACGCCAAGCTGGCCGAGACCATCGCGAGCATGCTCGCCCTGCTCGGCGAGTAGCCACCACACCGACTCTGCCGGGCCGGATCGCACCGTTCGTGGTGCTGATCCGGCCCGGCAGAGTCATTCTCCGGCCCGGCAGCCGCAGCCTCTGGTCCCGGCGTTCGCCGG
>JAWOHA010000063.1:0-3947 GCA_046496385.1 Cryobacterium sp.
AGGACACCATCGCCGCAGCCTGGGTCGGTCCGGAACCGGCGCGCGCCGTCGGCCCCGACGGCGCGCCACGCACGCTTCCCGGTTCAGGTTCACGCCGGGATGCGTCGGGACTCATGCTTGACGCCCTGATCGGTTTCATCGGTACCCGGATCTAGAGCGCTGACACCGCTGCAGCGCTGCAGCGCTGCTCAGTGTGTGCCGCTGGGTCAGACGTCGATGCTCTCCCGGCTGAGCTTGTCAGAGCTGTTCACGATGAATTCCTTGCGGGGGGCCACGTTGTTTCCCATCAACAGTTCAAAGACCTTGCCGGCCATTTCCGCGTCGTCCACCCGCACCCGGCGCAGCGTGCGGTGGGCACGTTCCATGGTGGTTGTGGCGAGCTGGTCGGCATCCATCTCACCGAGGCCCTTATAGCGCTGAATCGGGTCCTGATACCGTTTGCCCCGCTTTTCCAGCCCGCTCAGAACACCCTGAAGCTCACTCTCGGAGTAGGTGTACAGCGTCTCGTTCGGCTTGGAACCCGGGTTCATGACCACGACCCGGTGGAGCGGGGGCACTGCGGCGAAGACGCGTCCCTCGGTGATCATGGGCCGCATGTAGCGAAAGAACAGCGTCAGCAGCAGAGTGCGAATGTGCGCGCCGTCCACGTCGGCGTCACTCATGATGATCACCTTGCCGTAACGCGCCGCCGACAGGTCGAAGCTGCGGCCGGAACCCGCTCCGATGACCTGAATGATTGAGGCGCACTCCGAGTTCGAGAGCATGTCGGCAACGGATGCCTTCTGCACGTTCAGGATCTTGCCGCGAATGGGCAGCAGGGCCTGGTGTTCGCTGTCGCGCGCCAGCTTGGCTGTGCCCAGAGCAGAGTCGCCCTCCACGATGAACAGTTCACTCGTGGAGACGTCGTTGCTGCGACAGTCCACGAGTTTCGCGGGCAGCGATGAGCTTTCCAGCGCGTTTTTGCGCCGCTGGGTTTCCTTGTGGGTGCGCGCTGAGATTCGGGACTTCATTTCGGCGACGATTTTGTCGAGAAGCACCGCCGCTTGCGCCTTGTCGTCGCGCTTCGTCGACGCAAAACGTTCCGTCATGGCTTTGGCCACCACCGCGGCAACGATCGCACGAACAGCGGGAGTTCCGAGCACTTCCTTCGTCTGACCTTCGAATTGCGGTTCGGGCAGACGCACCGTGAGCACGGCCGTCAATCCGGCGAAGACATCGTCTTTGTCGAGCTTGTCCGACCCGGCCTTCAGGCGCCGGGAATTCAGTTCGACCTGGCCGCGCAGAAACTTCAGCATTCCGGCATCGAAGCCGGCTTGGTGGGTGCCTCCCTTCGGGGTGGCAATGATGTTCACGAAACTGCGCACCACGGTGTCGTACCCGGTCCCCCAGCGCAGGGCAATGTCCACCAGGCACTCTCGTTCGAGCTCCGTGGGAATCATCGCGCCGGATTCGGTGAGCACGGGAACCGTTTCACGGAATGTGCCGCTTCCGGTCAGCCGCCACGTGTCCGTGATCGCGGTGTCCATGGCCAGATGATCAACGAATTCCGAGATCCCGCCCTGGAACTGGAAGGTATGCACGATCCCCTCATCGGTTCGGCGGTCGTCCACCTCAATGGCCAGGCCCGGCACCAGAAAAGCAGTCTGACGTGCGCGGCTCAGAACCTCGTCGGTCTGAAAACTTGCGCCCTTGGTGAAGATCTGCCGGTCGGCCCAGTAGCGAATCCGGGTACCGGTCACCCCCTTGGCGACTTTGCCGATCACACGCAGCTCACTGGTGTTCTCAAAGGCGGTGAAAACAGAATCGGGGCTCTTGTCTCCCACATCCGTGAACAGCCCCGGCTCTCCTCGCCGAAAGGACATGGCCCAGGTCTTGCCGGCACGGTCCACTTCGACATCCAGACGTTCCGACAGGGCATTCACGACCGATGCCCCGACACCGTGCAGCCCGCCGGAGGCAGCGTAGGACCCACTCCCGAATTTGCCACCCGCATGAAGCTTGGTGAAGACCACTTCCACACCGGACAGGCCGGTCTTGGGTTCGATGTCCACCGGGATGCCACGGGCCGTGTCGCGCACCTCGACGCTCGTATCCGCGTGCAGCACGATGTCGATGCGGCTGCCGTGTCCGCTGAGCGCCTCATCGACCGAGTTGTCGATGACCTCCCACAGGCAGTGCATCAGCCCCCGCGAATCGGTGGAGCCGATGTACATGCCCGGGCGTTTGCGCACCGCCTCGAGGCCTTCAAGCACTGACAGATGGCGGGCGGAATAATCGGAACTCACAAGAGTCAAGAATACTCATGCGGGCGGTCATCGTTCTCACCGGCCCCGGCGCTACGCGGTGAGCGAACTCCTGTGCAATTGACTCGATAACCGGCCCGGGACGTGTTTACATTAGGGCTAAGGGTTTTTAGTTTTCGTCTGGAGGAGGAGAATATGTCCCAGATCGCCACCGAGAATGGTGCCGTTGACCAACAGGGCGCCCCCCACCAGCTCACCGCGGCCGACCGCTGCGACGCTTGTGGAGCACAGGCGTACATTCGTGTCGTCGTGAACAACAGTGAACTTCTGTTCTGCGCCCACCATGGTCGCAAGCACCAGGAAAAGCTGTCGGCCATCGCCGAGAGCTGGCACGACGAGTCGAGCCGGCTGCTCGACGACAAGCGTTCCTAGCGTCGATTCGTGTCACAAAAAGACTCCAGCACCCGGTGAGGGCCGCTGGAGTCTTTTTTTCGGCGGGCTGCGCCCGCCGGCAACGAGTCCGTTAGTCGGTCACTAGGCCGAGACGAACAGCGATCTGGTTGCGCGCTGCCCGGGCAATGTCATCGGCCATCACGGTGTGCGCAGAGAGTCCACCGTCTGCGGCGAGTTCGGCTCGCCCCCGGGCCACATTCAGCAGGTAGTCGGCAAGACCCGGGTTGAGTGCCAGAATCGGTCCGTGCAGGTGAGTGCCGATGAAAGCGCCGCTGTGCACACCCTCGAAGGCGCTGCCCAGGGCTGTTCCGTTCCCCACTCCCGATTCCACCCGTCCCAGGGGCGATCCTTCGGCTCCGACATAGTCCCGAGCGTGATTCTCAAAGCCGATCAGACGACCATGACGGCTGGCCACGACCAGGTCACCGGTCGCCCGGGCACCCCGAGGCACGGCACGGCCCGCGACCACTCCGAGCCCGTCCACGACCGCGCCATCACCGAGTTGCACACCCCAACTGAGCAGTTCCCAGCCGGTGCCCACTGCCAGAATCGGAACACCGGTACCCAGCCAGTCGCGCAACGGAGCTGCCAGGGCCAGCAGCGCATCGCGCGCTTCAAGAAGATCGGAGTCGGTGCCGGTGCCGATCACGACCGCATCGACCCGGTCAGGCAGATCGGCCTCGGTGGTCACTTCGACCACGGTGGCGTCACCACCGCTCCAGCGTTGCCGTTGGGCGAGTACACGAGCGTTGGCGGCGTCACCGTTGTTGCCCAGCAGGTGCGGCAGCAGGCTGACGATGGTGAGGGGAATCATTCCTGCTCCTGAGCCGCCGTGCGACCGGCGGATGATGTGAGGGTGCCGGAGTCCTCGGCAT
The DNA here is from genome assembly GCA_046496385.1 of Cryobacterium sp. Lineage (GTDB taxonomy): Bacteria > Actinomycetota > Actinomycetes > Actinomycetales > Microbacteriaceae > Cryobacterium. Next base: position 3,572 of record JAWOHA010000063.1, read on the forward strand.
TGGATTCCAGTCCGAGATGCGCCCGAGTGCGACGCATGCCGTCGGCGGAGAAGATGATGGTCTTCGTCCCCGAATCCGGTTCCGGCAGTGCGAGGAACGCGTCGAGGGCAAGCCCGACATCGGGTTCGATGCGGTCCACCAGCACGTCGTCGTAGACCAACTGCAGGGCGATGTCGTGGGCTTTCGAACCGGACGCGCAGTTCACCCGCTTCAGGCTGGACGTGTCCACCGGCCAGAAATAGGAGGTGTCGCGCACGTCGGATCCGATGATCATGAGAATCTGTTCGGTGTCCGGCTCCAAGCTGTCCACGTTGAGCTGAAAACTCGCGGGATTCTGCACCAGAACGAATTCGACTGTCTGACCTCGAACCGTGAC
>JAWOHA010000065.1:0-7626 GCA_046496385.1 Cryobacterium sp.
AGCCGTCATGGCCGGGCATGATCACGAGGTCACCGGGAACGGCGTCTTCAATGGCGATGCGCGTTCCCGCGGCAGCCTGGCCGTTCGACGAGTGCGGCAGGCTGATGCCGAACTGCGCGTAAACATACATGATGAACCCGGAGCAATCGAACCCGGCGGATGTCGCGCCGCCGTAGACGTACGGGGTGCCCTGGTACTGCGCGGCAACGTTGAAGACCGCGTTGAGGTTGACGTCGGGGTAGGCCGGAGCGGCCACGTATTCCGCAGCCGACGGGCCGGCATATGAGGTGGCGTAACTGGCCAGCTGGGTGGAGACCTCGGCGCGACGTGCCTCGGCGGCAGCGGCATCAGCGGCGGCGGCGGCGGCCGTCGCAGCAGCAGCGGCCGCAGCCTGCGCAGCGGCGTTCGCGGCCGCGATCTCTTCCGGGGTCGTTGCGCTGAAGCCGTCGCGAGCCACGGTCACCGTCGCCGCGGCGGCATCCACCTTCAGGCCCTGCGCCTCGGCCTCGGTGCGCTGGGTGTTCTCGGTGGCGGCGAAGGCGGCCTCTCCCGACTGGGGGGCGAAGGCGTAGGCGGGAATGGCCATGGTCGCCATCAGACCGAACGCGAGGCCCATGACAACGACGTTGCCGACCTTGCCCCGGCCGTGCGGGCGGCGGGGCGCCGAGTGACGCGTGACAGCGGTTGATCGAGAGGACTCCGAGGCGCCGACACTGTCGAGGGAGGTGCCTGTTCGGCTGAGTTCGCTTCGGGACCGTCGGGTATCTGATGCTGCCAAAGTGTTGACCTCCGGCGCCTCGACAACACTAGGTTGTTGTCCCGTCCACGTGTTTAAGCGGATGTGAACCGACTCGGGAGACGGGTGTTCGGGCGTCCCGGCCGGTGTCCTTCGACCGCATTCTGGTCGGTGGGACGTTGACTAGGCTACGTGACGCTGACCTGTTTGTCATCCCAAAGCGCCCTTTTGCTAACGAATTGGTAACATATTTCGCGATTTATGGTCGATTTGACCTGGCGAGTGTTTTGTGCTGTGCGGCGTCACTCAGGCGGGGATCGCAGGCGTGGTCACGAAGATGTGACCGGCCACCTCGTTGGGCAACTCGAGCCCGTCGCCGAATCCTTCAACCTGAACCAGAACGTACGAGCCGGCGGCCGAAAACGTGCCGACCGCGCCGGGCAGCACACCCGACTGCTTGAGTTGCAACAACAACTCGGGGTCGAACTGCACGGGTTCACCGAGTCGACGAATGACGGCACTCACCGGCTCGGGCGAACTCGCCACGACGGTCATCACGTTGGTGACACCGGCCATGAAGGCATCCGCCGGGGAGTGCCCGAATTCGTCGAGGCCCGGGATGGGATTGCCGTAGGGGGATTCCGTAGGGTGACCGAGCAGAGTCAGAATCTTGCGCTCTACCTGCTCACTCATGACGTGCTCCCACCGACAGGCCTCCTCGTGCACGAACTCCCATTCGAGACCGATGACGTCGCTGAGCAGTCGCTCGGCGAGGCGGTGCTTGCGCATCACGTGCACGGCACGGCTGCGACCCTCAACGGTCAGCTCCAGGTGACGGTCGCCGGACACGACGACCAGGCCGTCGCGCTCCATGCGCGCAACCGTCTGCGACACCGTGGGACCGGAATGACCGAGGCGCTCCGAGATGCGAGCCCGCAGGGGCACGATCTGCTCCTCCTCAAGGTCAAGGATGGTTCGAAGATACATTTCAGTGGTATCAATCAAATCCGTCATATCCACCCATCTCTCGCCCCGTCATGGAACGGCCCCAGCCTACCCGCCGCCGGGAGGGCAACTAGAATCGCCTCATGTCAGACCTCGTCATACCTTCAGACCTCCTGCCCCACGACGGACGCTTCGGCTGCGGCCCCTCGAAGATTCGAAAGGAGCAGCTGGAGTATCTGATGAGCTCCGGCGACACCGTCCTGGGCACCTCGCACCGCCAGCCGGCCGTCAAGAACCTCGTCGGCCGGGTGCGTGCCGGCCTGGGCGAGCTGTTCACCCTGCCCGAAGGCTACGAAGTCATTCTCGGCAACGGCGGCTCGACCGCATTCTGGGATTCCGCAGCATTCTCTCTCATCGAGAAGCGCAGCCAGCACCCGGTCTTCGGGGAGTTCGGCGGCAAGTTCGCCAAGGCCGCAGCCGCCCCGTGGCTCGAGGCCCCCGACGTGATCACCGCCGCACCCGGCTCGCGCAGCGAATTCGTGCCGACCCCCGGCATCGACGTGTACGCCTGGCCGCAGAATGAAACCTCCACCGGAGTGATGGCGCCCGTCACCCGGGTGGTCGCCGACCCGGGCGCCCTCACCGTGATCGACGCGACCAGCGCGGCCGGCGGAATCGACTTCTCCGCCGATCAGGCCGATGTCTACTACTTCGCCCCGCAGAAGAACTTCGCCTCCGACGGTGGCATCTGGTTCGCGCTGTTCTCCCCCGCGGCCATCGCCCGGGTCGAACACATCGCGGCAAGCGGTCGCTACATTCCGGAGTTCCTCAGCCTGAAGAACGCGATCGACAATTCGCGTCTCAACCAGACCCTGAACACCCCCGCAGTGGCTACCCTGCTACTCATGGAGAACCAGATCGACTGGATGAACCACAACGGCGGCCTCAGCTGGGCGGCGGCGCGCACCCGCGAATCGTCCTCCGTTCTCTACGACTGGGCAACCGGCGTCGACTACGCCACCCCGTTCGTCAGCAACCCGGAGCACCGCTCGCAGGTGGTCGTGACCATCGACTTCGACGAGGCCGTCGACGCCTCGCAGATCAGCAAGGCCCTGCGCGCCAACGGAGTGCTGGACACCGAGCCCTACCGCAAGCTCGGGCGCAACCAGCTGCGCATCGCCACCTTCACCGCCATCGATCCCGCCGACGTGCGGCAGCTCGTCGGCTCCATCGAATACGTCATCGGGCGCCTGGGGCGCTAGACGATGCGCCTCTGGATCCCCGACAGCGAGCGCCGCCCCGACCCCGAGCCGGCGCGCACGGATTCCCGTGCCGCGCTTCTCGTGGGTTCAGGGGCCTGGCTGGTTGCCCTGCTCGGTGTGATCCTCTGGCGAGACACGCTCACCGAGAACGGGCTGGGCTGGTGGGTCTGGTGTGCCGCTATCGGCCTTGCGCTCGGCGCACTCGGGCTCGCCTGGGTGCAGTGGCGGCGCGGCTCACACTGACCGAACGCGCCTGGTCATCGCCGACGCGGTCGTCTGAGGCATCGTCGTCGTCCTCGTCCTCGTCTGAGGCGGCGTCGTCGTCCTCGTCGTCCTCGTCCTCGTCGTCGTCCTCGTCGTCGTCGTCGTCGTCGTCGAAGACGTCGTCGATGCCTTCGAGGGCAGCGAGCGCGGCCACGGCGGCTTCGGCACTGAGCACGTCCTGCGCGGCACTGTAGTCGGCGAGTCGTTCAGACCACGGCACCCACTCCGGGGCGAGCAGCGCCCCTTCACCCGGGGTGAGCTCGGTTTCCAGCACCGAGGGCAGCGCATCCGCATCCGCCCGGGCCAGGCTCACGGTCCACCGCCAGCCCGGGTACCCGGTCAGGGAGCACGCGAAATACAGCGAGACGACCCCTTCGCCCTCCACCCGGTGACCGATCGGCTCGCCGATGGTGTCGGCCGGGGTGATCTCCAGCAGCGCCGTGCGGGCCAGATCGACGGCGGCCAGCAACACCGCATCGGCGACCGGTTCGGCCGGAAGCGTTTCGGCCGGAGTCGTTTCGGCCGGAGTCGCCTCAACCGTCGCGGTGTCATCGTTCAGGGGTACGTCGTTCAGGGGTACGTCGTTCAGGGGTACGTCATTCAGGGGTTCAGACATCGAGCTCCTCGGCCACTTTGCGGAGCATGGCGGCGATCTTGTGGCTGTGCGAACTTTCCGGGTATCGTCCCCGGCGCAGGTTGGCGCCGATTCCATCGAGCATCTTCACGAGGTCCTCCACGATGATGGCCATGTCGTCGGCCGGCTTGCGGCTCAGTTTTGACAGGCTCGGAGGGGCCTCGATCACCCGTGCCGACAGCGCCTGGGCGCCGCGTTTGCCGTCGGCGATGCCGAATTCGAGTTTGGTTCCGGCCTTCACCCGTGTTCCGGCGGGCAGCGCAGAAGCGTGCAGGAAGACCTCATGGCCGTCATCAGAGGTGATGAAACCGAAGCCTTTCTCCTCGTCGTAGAACTTGACCTTGCCGGTGGGCATCTGAACCTCATCCTTATTCGGGGCGCACAAACGGTGAACGCCGGAGCCCCAGCATATTCGGTTCTCGTACCCCGCGCCCCGTATCCTAGACAGCGTGACCAATCAACCTCCGCACGCGTCCAACCGTCCCGAGCGCATCTTGGCGTACATGGTCGCGGCCGTGGTGGGCCTGTCCATTCTGTGCTTCATCGCCCTGATTGCCGGCACCGCTCTCGGCGCCGGCAACAACGACGGTTTCAGCCAGGGAATCTGGCCCACGGTGATCACACTGCCCCTGTTCGGGCTGCCCGTCGGCTTCGTGCTGATCATCGTGCTGATGGTGCTCAGCGGCGTGCGGCGCAGCCGGCAAGCCAAGGAAGACCGGTGACCATGCTCGCCCTGGCCACCCGGCTGCGCGGCCTCGATGATGAGGCCCTGCTCGGCGTGCTGCGCGTTCGGAACGTGCCGGCCGCGGGAATCCGCGACTTCTTCGACCTCGCCGAAACCCTGCTCGACTCGGTCAACGTGCAGCAGGCGCTGGCCCACCTCGACCGCCCGACCCTCGCAGTGCTCGCCGTATCCGGCGATCTCACCTCGGCAGCCTCCCGAAACGCCGGAGAGGGCGGCCCCAGCGCCGCCGAGCTGACGGCCCGACTCGACACGCTGCGGCGCACGCCGCTGGCTGCCCCGAGCGTCGCCGACAGCGTCGGGCTTCTCCACACTCTCGCCCTCGGCGAACTCGTCGGCGACGCTTTTTCTCCCTATGACGCCGTGATCGCCCTGCTGCGGGACTGGCCGCAGCACGGCCTGCCCGGCGGCAACGAGCTCATCACCGACACCGCCCCCGTGAGCGCCGCCCAGGCCACGCCGGCCAGCGTCGACTTCACCGACCGGCTCGCCGCGGAGCGCGCCTTCGCGGCCGTCTCCAGCATCGCCGAACTGGTCACTGCCGTCGCCCGCGAACCTGCCCGCGAACTCAGCCGCGGCGGACTCGGCCTCCCCGACAGCAAACGTCTCGCCGCCGTCATGTCGGTGGAGCTGGACTCCGTCGCCGCCCTCGTGTTGATCGCCGCCCGCGCCGGGTTGATCGCCCGATCCGAGGGCCACTGGATGGAAACCGAAACCGGCGAAGCCTGGCTCCTGAGCAGCACCACCCACCGCTGGCTGGCCCTGGCCGAGTCCTGGAGCGATGCGCTGCCCCCCGACGTGGCGCACAGCGTGCCGCATGAGCCCGGAGTGTCCTGGGGCGAGGGCCTGCACGACCTGGTCGCCTGGCTGTACCCGGCCGGCGGGCCCGTCATGCACGACCGGGTCACCGAGTTCGCCCGTGATGCCGAGATTCTCGGCATCACGGCGCAGCAGGCCACCGGCACGGTCGGAGCCGCGTTGCTGGCAGGAAACCGTGACCGGGCCATCGAGGCCATGACGGCGGCTCTGCCGGCGGAGGTCGGTGCCGTCTATCTGCAGCACGACCTCTCGATCGTCTCCCCCGGCCCGCTCGCCGCGTCGATCGATGCACGCCTGCGGGGTATGGCCGAAGTGGAGAGTCGTGAGCTGGCCTCCAGTTTTCGCATCACCGCGGCATCCGTCAACCGGGCCCTCGCCGCCGGCGAAAACGCGGACAGCATTCTGGGGTTTCTCCGGGGAATCTCCCTGACCGGGATTCCTCAGCCGGTGGACTATCTCATCACCGAGTCCGCGGGCCGCTACGGGAGGGTGCGCACCGGCAGTGTCACCGCGGCCGACGCACCGGCCCGCAGCTATGTGCGCTCCGCTGATGAGGCCCTACTGGGCACGATCCTGGTCGACCAGACGCTCGCATCCCTCGGGTTGGAACGCCGCGGCGATCGGCTCGTGAGCACGTTCCCGACCGACACCGTGTTCTGGGCCCTCAGCGACGCCCGATACCCGGTCGCAGCCGAAGACGACACCGCCGAGATCGTGCACCTGCGCCGGCACCCGCTGGCCGCCGTCGCCCCGGCCGCCACGGTCGATCCGGCAGAAACGCTCCTGCAGGTGCTGCGCACCACAGACGGCGGCGAAGTCATGGCCGCGGACGCCTGGCTGGCACGGCAACTGGACTCGGCCATCAAGGCCAAGCAGACCGTGACGGTGAGCATCAGCATGCCCGGCGGGGTCGTTGTGGACTATCTGCTCGAACCCGCCAGCGTCAGCGGCGGCCGATTCCGCGCACGTGACCGCCGCGCCGACATCGAACGGACCCTGCCGCTGTCGAGCATCATCAGCATCACACCGGTGCCCTGAACGCCGGCGCCGGGCTGCCGCCGCTCCGGCGGCCCAGAACTGGGGGCACACTCCGACGGGGTCTCGCCCGCCGGCACCGGCGGCCCGTGACGGTCGCCGGACGCAGAAGGCGTAGAATCGAGAGCTATGTCTGATGGCCCGCTGATTGTCCAAAGTGACCGTACCGTGTTGCTCGAAGTCGCCCATCCTCTGGCAGAGGATGCGCGCCACGACCTCGCCGTGTTCGCCGAGTTGGAACGCGCCCCCGAACACATCCACACCTATCGCATCACCCGGCTGGGCCTCTGGAACGCCCGCGCCGCCGGCCACGACGCCGCGGACATGCTCGCCACCCTCGAGCGCTACTCCAAATTCGCGATCCCCCAGACGGTCAGCGTGGACATCGCCGAGACAGTGGGGCGGTACGGCCGACTCGTCATCGAACGTGACGCGGAGGGCGCTCTGGTGCTGCGCAGCACCGATCAGGCGGTGCTCGCCGAGGTGGCCGGCGCCAAGCGGATCGCGCCCCTGCTGATCGGGAACCCGTCTCCCGAGACGTTTCTCGTGGAGCCGTGGGCGCGTGGCCAGCTCAAGCAGGAGCTCGTGAAACTCGGCTGGCCCGCCGAAGATCTCGCCGGGTACACGCCCGGCACCCCGCATGAGATCGCGCTCAGGGAAGAGGGTTGGGCGCTGCGCGACTACCAGAACAAAGCCATCGAGAGTTTCTTCGACGGCGGCTCCGGCGTCGTGGTGCTGCCCTGCGGCGCCGGCAAGACCCTGGTGGGCGCCGGCGCGATGGCCACGGCCAAGACCAACACGCTGATCCTGGTCACCAACACCGTCTCGGCGCGGCAGTGGCGCGCCGAACTGCTCAAACGCACCACGCTCACCCCCGACGAGATCGGGGAGTACTCCGGCCAGGTCAAAGAGGTCAAGCCGGTGACCATCGCCACATACCAAATTCTGACCGCCAAACGCAAGGGTGAGTACGCGCACCTGGAGCTGCTCGACGCCATGGACTGGGGCCTGGTGATCTACGACGAGGTTCACCTGCTGCCCGCTCCCGTGTTCAAACTGACCGCCGAGCTGCAGGCCCGCCGCCGACTCGGCCTCACCGCCACGCTGGTGCGCGAAGACGGCCGTGAGGGCGACGTGTTCAGCCTCATCGGCCCGAAACGCTTCGACGCGCCGTGGAAAGAGATCGAAG
>JAWOHA010000219.1:0-6091 GCA_046496385.1 Cryobacterium sp.
CGAACACGGCGATCGTGGCGGGCACGTCGAACCCGGCCACGGTCAGTTCCAGGAACTGGGCGACTTTGCTCACCTCCAGCTCGGCCACCTGGCTGCCGTTGACGACCCGGCGGCCGTGCGCCTCAAGCCAGCGCAGCACGGACCGGGCGTACTCCTTAGCGAACGGGTGCCCGCGGGTGTGGGAGGAGGCACTCAGCCGGGACCAGAACACGCCGTGCGGCGGCTCCTGGCTGAGGTCGATGGATCCACCGGCCAGCATCCACTCGACGTGCGGCACGCCCTCCGCGTCGAGGGCTGCCAGCAGCGGTGGAAGCCACTCGGCGTTCTCATGAAGGATATACACCGAGGGGGTCGTGGCCGGGAGCATCGTCATGGCTCCAGTATGACGCGGCCGCACATGGATGCCCGCTCGGTCGGTCAGGCCGGGGTCAGGGCGCCGCCGAAACGTTGAACGAACGCGCTGACCAGCTTCGCGGGTTCGCTCACTCGGGAGGAGCCGATGGCCTGCATCACGTCATCGAAACGGTCCGGGTGAAAATAGCCGTTGTTCCGGTAGACGCGCAGGCGCGTCACGATGCTTTCCCGGGTCAGTTCAGGGTGAAACTGGGTCGCATAGACGTTCTCCCCGAGGCGAAAGGCCTGCACCGGGCAGTTCGGGCCCGAGGCCAGCAGAACCGCCCCGGCCGGAAGCACCCGGCAGGCCTCCTTGTGCCCCACGAACGCCGTGAAGTCGGGCGTCAGCTGCCCGAACAGCGGGTCTGCGGCACCGGCCGCCGTCAACGCCACCCGGGTGGGGCCGGCCTCCTCCCCGAACCGGGCGTCAACGACGCCGTTGAGGTGCGCCGTGAGAATGCCGATGCCGTAGCAGGCACCGAGAAAAGGATAATCTGCGGCCAGAACCCGATCGAGCAGGGCAGCGAGTTCCGCTTCGACGCGACGTTGCAGGGGCGACTTCTGTGCGTGCTCATCGCTGGCGTTGAAGGGGCTGCCGCCGAGGATGATGCCCGCGTAGTCCTCGAGCCGCACGGTCGGCATCGGGCCCGCGTCCAGGCGCACCCGGTGCAGCCGAGCGGGAGTCAGCCCGCCCGCAGCGAGGAACCCGGCATATTCGTCGTCGGCGGCCTCATCTTCGGGGCGGGTGGCCAGCAGTAAAAACGGTTTCACGCCCCTGATTATGCTCGATTTTCTGCCCGGTCGGGAACGCGACCCGCGACCCGCGACCGGTAACGTGGGGCCAGTGGCCACGTCAACGTCGAACACCCCCTCGTCCGGCGAATGGAACGGGCACTCCCACGGCAGTTCCGATTACCGTCGCCTGCTGGCCGGCCTGTTCTTCGCCGGTATCGCCACCTTCGCTCAGCTGTATTCGCCGCAGGCGGTGCTCTCCCACGTGTCGGCCGACCTCGGCGTGGGCGCCGCGGATGCCTCGTTGCTGGTGTCGGCATCGACGATCGGCCTGGCCCTCGGGGTGATTCCCTGGTCGGTGATGGCCGACCGGTTCGGGCGGGTGCGGGCGATGTCGTTCGCGGTGATCTCGGCCACCGTGTTCGGCTTACTGGTGCCCTTCGCCCCCACGTTCTCGCTGCTGCTGACGGGACGTTTTCTGGAAGGTCTGATGCTGGGCGGGGTGCCGGCGATCGCGATCGCGTACCTCAGCGAAGAGATCGAGCCGCGGCACGCGGCACGCGCCGCCGGCACCTACGTTGCCGGCACATCGATCGGCGGGCTGCTGGGGCGCCTGGTGGCCAGCCCGCTTTCGGAGTGGGCGAACTGGCGGGTGGGTATCTTCGCCGTCGCGGTGCTCTGCGCCCTGTCGGCCGCCCTGTTCGTGGCGCTCGTCCCCACGCCGCAGGGTTTCGTGCCGCAGCGCGGTCGCCGGCGAGGCATCGACCCGAGCCTGTTCGGGCTGCTGTGCACCAATCTGCGCTCGCCCCGGCTGGTCGCGCTGTACGCGCAGGGTTTTCTGCTCATGGGCGGCTTCGTCGCGCTCTACAACTATCTGGGCTTTCGTCTCGCCGGCGCCCCGTTCGCGCTTCCGCCGTCCCTGGTCAGTCTGGTCTTCGTGGCGTATCTGGCCGGCACCTGGTCGTCGGCGCAGGCGGGAATTCTGGCGGCCCGGTTCGGGCGCTGGAGCATTCTGCTGGCCAGCGTCGCCGCGATGACCGCCGGTGTGTTGCTGACTCTGAGCGGCCAGCTGGCCGTGGTGTTGATCGGAGTGCTCCTGGCCACGGCCGGGTTCTTCGCCGCGCACGCCGTCGCATCCGGGTGGACCGGGGTCGAGGCCACCGTGGGTCGTGCGCAGGCCTCGTCGCTGTACAACCTGTCGTACTACGCCGGATCGAGCCTGTTCGGTTGGCTCGGCGGCGTGTTCTATGTGCTCTGGGGGTGGCCGGGAACGGTCGGCATGGTCGCCGTGCTCGCCACGGCGGCCGCGCTGCTCACGCTGCTGCTGCTGCGTGCCCGCCCGGCCGCCACGGTCGCAGCGGTCCGAGTAGACGAGGCGGTCTGAGCAGACGAGGCGGCCGGAGCGACTGCCGCCCCTCGATCAGTCGGGCGGCGACGGCACCCGGTCGAACCGGGTCAGTCTCGGCACCAGTCGCACGAAGATCACCATGCCCAGCAGCTCAACGAGGGTTTGGGTCACGACCACGAGCGGTGTCAGGGACAGCGCCGGGGGCAGGGCCATCGCCAGCGGCAACACCACGAGGGAGTTGCGGGTCGCCCCCGAGAAGACCACGGCCCGCGTAGCGGCCACGCCGAGCCGTGCAACCCGGGAGGCCAGCAGCCCGACGCCGAGCATGATCGCCAGAAAACCGGCATAGAGCGGAACCACACCCGCCAGTACCACCAGTTCGGCGCTCACCCCGTGAATCTGAGCACCGATCACCACGAACAGGGTGAGCATCAACAGCGGCACCATCAGCGCCGAAAGCGCGGCGGCGATGCCGCGACCGGCCATTCGTATACGCGGCCGGGTTGCCCGGGCCAAGCCCTGCACGAGCCCGGCCGCCAGCAGCGGCAGCGCGATCAGCACCACGAACGCCTGCACGAAGGGCTCGATGGCGATGAGCGCGGCCCCCTCCGGCCCGAGGAACAGAAACAGGTAGCCGGGCAGCAGCAGTATCTGCAGCAGCATGAGCAGCGGGGCCGCGGCGAGCAGACGGTCACGGGCGCCGCCGGCCAGCCCGGTGAACACGATCACGTAGTCCACGCACGGGGTCAGCAGCACCAGGAGCACACCGATGAGCACGGCCTCGCTACCCGTGACGAGCCGGCTGAGCCCGAACACCAGCACGGGAACGAGCACGAAGTTCACCGTGAGCACGGTGCCGAGAAAGCGGATGTCGCGAAACGCCCCGGGCAGGTCGATCAGCGGCACCCCGAGGAACGTCGCGAAAAGCAGCATCGCGAGCACCGGGTTGATCGACACGGCCAGCGCCGGGGCGACGGCCGGCACGAGCAGGCCCACGGTCACACCGAGTGCGATGGCGGCCAGGTAGAACAGTACCTGGCGGCGTTCCAGCAGCGTCACCATGCCGGAAAGCGTCGTCATGGGTCGGAACGCTGTCACGGTTTCCAGCCTAGGCCGTTCACCGGTTTCGACACCGGGATCGGGTATGGTTGCCACGTCTTCGCCCGCGTCGTGACGCGTGCGTCGTCACCCTCGCCCGTTCGCCGCGTGTCACTCACTGGAGCCGCATGTCCCTGCTCATCACCCCCGCGCAGCTCGACGACCTCGGCAGCGCCACGACGCACATTCTTGACGTGCGGTGGCGGCTGGGCAGCAGCACGGGCCGACGCGAATACGTCGCCGGCCACATTCCCGGTGCCGTGTACGTGGACCTGGAGACCGAGCTCGCCGCGCCGGCGTCGCCGGAGTCGGGGAGGCATCCACTGCCCGACGTTGCCGCACTGCAGGCCTCGGCACGCTCCTGGGGCGTCAACGACGGCGACACCGTCGTGGTCTACGACGACGTGAACAACCTCTCTGCCGCACGGGCCTGGTGGTTGCTGCGCTTCGCCGGTATTGCCGATGTGCGGGTGCTCGACGGGGCGCTGGCCGGCTGGACCGCCGCCGGCTTTCCCCTGGAACGACGCGCGGTGGTTGTCTCCCCGGGCGGGGTGACCCTGAGCTACGGGCATCTTCCAGTGATCGACATCGACGCCGCGGCCGGCTGGCCGCACCACGGGGTGTTGCTGGATGCCCGGGCCGGGGAACGCTACCGGGGAGACATCGAACCCGTCGACAAGAAAGCCGGCCACATACCGGGTGCGCTCAGCCGCCCCAGCACTGAATACCTCGACGAGGCGGGCCGGTTTCTGCCCGCAGACGTGCTGCGTGAACGTTTTCTGGCCGCCGGCGTCAGGCCCGGCGGCGATGTGGCCGGGTACTGCGGGTCGGGTGTCGCCGCGGCGCACACCGTGCTCGCGCTCGCCGTGGCCGGGTTCGATGCGGCGCTGTACCCGGGGTCGTGGAGTGAGTGGTCGAGCCGGTCGGGCCGGCCGGTCGCGACGGGCCCCACGCCCGGACGGGCGGCCGGCTCTTCGCGTTGAGCGAGCGCCCGGGTCGGTGTTTCAGCGCGGCAGGCGGGCCCGGCTGGGCTGCACACGCGGGGGTTCTCCGGGCATCTTGGGAAAATCCGGTGGAAACACCAGCTCGCCGAGCCCCGCGTCAAGGTCGCGACGCCACCAGTCCAGCAGCATGTTGATGGTCCCCGGCCGGTCGTGCAGCTGTTCCCAGGGGTCACCCCCGCGCCGCAGGCGTTCAGGTACGGTCGCGATGGTGAACCGGGCCGGGTCGGCCTGGTCGAGCTCGGGCCAGTGCAACGGGCACGACACCGGCGCGTGCGGCAACGGCCGTGGGCTGTAGGCACCGGCCATGGTGCGGTCGCGGTTGGCCTGGTTGTAGTCCACGAAGATGCGTTTTCCGCGCAGTTCTTTCCACCACGCCGTGGTCACGGTCTCGGGCAGCCGGCGTTCCAGTTCACGGGCCGCGGCAATCACGGCATGGCGCACATCAAGAAACTCGTGGGTCGGCCTGATCGGTGCGAACACGTGCAGGCCGCGATGGCCGGATGTCTTCACGAACGCCTCGAGGCCGGCCTCGGCCAGCACCCGGCGCAGCTCCCGTGCGACCGGAACCGTGTCGGCGAAGTCCGTGCCCGGCTGCGGGTCCAGGTCGATGCGGAGCTCGTCAGGGCGGTCAGGGTCTTCGGCCCGGGAAGCCCACGGGTGAAAGACCACGGTGTTCATCTGCACCGCCCACACTGCGGCAGCCGGTTCGTCGATCACGAGCTGTGGGTGGCTGCGTCCGCTCGGATACACCACTGTGACCGAACGCACGAAGTCCGGGGCGCCGCGCGGCGGGTTCTTGGAGAAGAACATGTCGCCGTCGATTCCGCCCGGGTACCGCTGCAGCGAGACGGGTCGGTCGCCGTTGGCACGCACGAACTCCTCGCCGACGGCGATGAGGTAGCGGGCCAGATCGAGTTTGGTGAGGCCCACCTGCGGCCAGATCACCCGGCCCGGGCTGGACACCCGCACCTCCCGGTCGCCGTGCGGCCCGGGAACGCGAAGAATCTCCTGCGTCGCAGTCATGCCCGACACGCTACCCGCGTTCCCCTCCCCCGCTGATCCAGTCAGGGCCAGTCCTCCAAGCCCACCTCGATTCGGCGCGGCACCCGTGTCGGCTTGCGGGGTCTCGATCGCTCCTTCGTCGCGCCTCGACCGGCGAGGGTGGTCGAGGCGCGCCTCCTCGCCGGTCGCGCCCTCTCGCTGGTCGAGGCCCGAGCTTGCGAGGGAACGAGACCTCGTAACCCGACCTCCAAGCCTGAGTTCTCCACAGCCCTACATTCGGGGAACTTATCCACATTTCCCCATTTTTCTCGAGCAAACCTCACCCCTTCGATGAAATTGGGGTATGTCACAGACACTCCCGCCGTGAGGCCCGCCGCCGGTTGAAGCTCGGCGCCCAGACCGCAGACCGGGAATCGCTGGGCCGGGCGCTCCCGCCGTTCTTCCCGGCCGTCGCCGACGGGCTCGACTCCGGCGACCTCGGCATCGACTCCGCCGAGGTCATCGTGCAGGGGCT
>JAWOHA010000199.1:0-3707 GCA_046496385.1 Cryobacterium sp.
CGCCAACCCCATCATCGACGGCGTGCCGGCGGGCGCGGAAGACAACTTCGTCACGCTGCGCACCCACGGCAACACCGCGGTGTTCGACTTCGAACCGCGCGACCATCTCGAGCTGGGCGAACTGCTCGGAGCCATCGACATGGCCCGCGGCGCCAAGGTTTCGGGCTCCCGGTTCTACTTTCTCAAGGGCATCGGCGCGCGTCTCGAGATCGCGCTCATGAACATGGCGCTTGACCGGGCGCTGACGGCGGGTTTCGTGCCGCTGATCACCCCGACGCTGGTGCGCCCCGAAATCATGGACGGCACCGGTTTTCTCGGCGAGCACAACGACGAGGTGTACTACCTGCCGGGCGATGACCTGTACCTCACCGGCACGAGCGAGGTCGCCCTGGCCGGGTACCACAAAGACGAAATCCTCGACCTGTCGGTGGAGCCGCTGCGCTACGCCGGTTGGAGTACCTGCTACCGCCGTGAGGCAGGGTCAGGAGGAAAAGACACCCGCGGCATCATTCGCGTGCACCAGTTCAACAAGCTGGAGATGTTCACCTACGTGCTGCCCGAAAACGCCGAGGCCGAGCACGACCGCCTGGTGGCGTTGCAGGAGAGCATGCTGCAGGACCTCGGGCTGAGCTACCGGGTGATCGACGTCGCCGCCGGTGACCTCGGCTCGAGCGCTGCCCGAAAGTTCGACATCGAAGCGTGGGTGCCCACCCAGAACGCCTACCGTGAGCTGACCAGCACGAGTAACTGCACCACCTATCAGGCCCGCCGCCTCGACATTCGCTACCGCACCGAAACGGGCAAAACCGCGCCGGTCGCGACCCTGAACGGCACTCTGGCCACCACCCGCTGGATCGTGGCGCTACTCGAAACGCACCAGCAGAAAGATGGCTCGGTGCGGGTGCCCGAAGCCTTGCGGCCCTACCTCGGCGGCCTCGCGCTGCTGGAGCCCATCGCATGAGCGCCATCGACACCGGCAACCCCGTCGGCAGCCCCTCCGACAGCTCGCTGGCGACCATGACCGTGACCGAGCCGTGGCTGGTCGCACTCGACATCGACGGCACCATCCTCGATGAAGACGGCACCATCAGTGACGCGGTGGCAGCACAGGTGCGCCGCCTGGCCGACGCCGGCCATGCGGTCATGCTCGCCACCGGGCGCTCGTCCGCCGCCGCGCTGCCCATTCTCGACCGGCTGGAGATCGCCCCGCGCTACGTGGTGTGCTCCAACGGCGCCATCACCATGCACCGTGATGTGGATGCTCCGCTGGGGTACCGCAGGGAATGGGTCGAAACCTTCAACCCGAGTGAAGTACTGCTGTCCATTCGCGGCCACCTCGGCAATGCTCGGTTCGCCGTGGAAGACGAGCACGGTTTCTACCGCTATACCGAACCGATCCCCGACGCAACGATCGGTATGGACAGTGAGCGCGTGCACTTCGACGACCTCCTGGTGCACCCGGCGACGCGGGTCGTGGTTATTTCTCCCGATCACGACGTGGAGGATTTTCTCGCCGTGGTGGACCGGATGGGCCTGAACCGGGTGAGCTACGCCATCGGGTGGACGGCGTGGCTCGACATCGCGCCCGACGGTGTGAACAAAGCCACCGCCTTGGAAAAGGTGCGCGCCGCGCTCGGGATCCCCCGGGAACGGGTGATGGCGGTCGGTGACGGACGCAATGACATCGAAATGCTGCTCTGGGCATCCACCGGAGGGCGCGGCGTGGCCATGGGGGAGTCGCCCGCGGAGGTGCTGGCGGCCGCCAGCGAGAGCACCGCGTCGGTGGAAAACGATGGTCTTGCCCGGGCGCTCAGCTCGTTGTAATGTACTGGTCCAGACCTGCTCGGTCTGTTCTGTCAGGGTCTGAACTCAGCCATCGGCTAGGCTCGGTCTTGTTCGCTTGAACCGTGACGCGCATTTCGTGCCGTGGTGAAGCGCGCCGGGAGGGCTGTCCGAGCGGCCGATGGAGCCAGTCTTGAAAACTGGTGGGCAGAAATGTCTCGTGGGTTCGAATCCCACGCCCTCCGCACGAACTGCACCACCCGGCCTCAACAATGTGAAGGGACCTGAGTGAGCGACCAGTTACGCCCCCGCTCGAACGCATCGAAGGGCCTCACCACGCTGGCGAGGCACGGTCGTCTGAAGCGGTCCAGCGCGGTCGCCACCGTGGCCAAGCTCGTAGCGGCGGGACTGGCCGTGGTCTTGGTCAGCGGGGTCTCCGTCGCCGCGATCGCCACCCTCGATGTGGCCACCAGCGTGCAGGACAGCGTGGCGCTCGACAACGAGGTGGCCGGCGAGATTCCCCAGCTCGACGCCATCGACGGCGGCGTGAATGTGCTCGTCGTGGGCAGTGACAGCCGCGTCGGTCAGGACGCCATCTTCGGACCGGACGACTCCACCGGCAACCTCAACGACGTGACGATGCTGTTGCACATCTCCGAGGACCACCAGAATGCCTCGGTGATCAGTTTTCCGCGGGATATGTTCGTGCCGATCCCGGCCTGCCGCAACCCGGAGGGCGGCTCGTTCAGCGCCATGAGCCGGCAGAAGATCAACACCACGCTCGGCTACGGCGGGCTGGCCTGCACCGTCGCCACCGTGGAGGAGCTCACCGGGCTCGACATCCCCTACGCGGCCGAAGTGCAGTTCAGCGGCGTGATGGCCATGTCCACCGCCGTCGGCGGTGTTCCGGTGTGTGTGGCCCAGCCCATTGAAGACGAGTACAGCCAGACGTTCCTCGCTGCGGGCGAGCACACCCTCGAAGGGTTTGAGGCTTTGCAGTTCTTGCGCACCCGGCACGGCGTGGGCGATGGCAGCGACCTGACCCGCATCAACAACCAGCAGCTGTTCATGTCGTCGCTGGTGCGCACCATCAAGAGCTCGGAGACTCTCTCGGACTGGACCAAGGTGTACTCCCTGGCCAAGGCCGTGACCGGCAACATGAAGCTCTCCACGAGCCTCAACAACGTCGACACCGTCGTGTCGATCGCGCTGGCCCTGAAGGACATCGACCTCGACAAGGTGGTCTTCGCGCAGGTGCCGACCGGCCTCACTGCCGGCGGCGTGCTGCCCCTGCAGCCCGCTTTCGATGACATGTTCGAGGCAATGGCCGAGGACCGGGCGATTGTGCTCAGCGGAACCACGGGCGGTGGAACGGTCGCCGACCCGAACGCACCGGTCACGACCGAGGCTGAGGTTGAGGCGGAGGTCGACGTGCCGGCAACGGAGGCAGCCGCCGATTCCGACGTGACGACCGGCCCCGGAGCCGAGCCGACCGCCGTTCCCGACGACGGCACGACCACGCTGTCGGACTCGGTCACCGGGCAGACGGCCGGCGATTACACCTGCACGGCCGGCCGCACGCTGCAAGATCAGTAACGGGCGTCTCGAGGCCGTGTCAAACGGATGCCTGAGAGCCGGGTAGGATAGGAATGCGTGTTTGCAGTCTGAACACTCGGGAGACGTCGCATAGTTCGGCTTAGTGCACCACCCTGCTAAGGTGGAGTACCCTTTACGGGGTACCGTGGGTTCAAATCCCACCGTCTCCGCAGAGAGGAATTCACGTAATTCCGGCGATTAGTTCATGAAATTCTTGCGGTAACAAAAAACCGGCGATCGTATCGCCGGTTTTTTGCATTGAAGCGCCGATTCCGAGAGTGCTAGCCCCGAGAAACGCTGTGATCGGCGCGCGGTCGGTGGTTAAACAC
>JAWOHA010000037.1:0-4583 GCA_046496385.1 Cryobacterium sp.
CATCAGTGCGTCAGCCTCGGCGTTGTTGAAGCCACCGTAGTTGCCGCCACCGGCGGAGTCGAAGAGCTGGGGCACACCGGTCACGCCGGCACCCACGGTGCTCCATCCGAAGATGAAGGCATCCCAGGTTTCGGGCTGGGAGAGCGCACCGCCCCACTGGTCGGCGGGCAGTCCGCCGTCGGTCACGGTGATGCCGGCTTCAGCAGCGGATGCCTGAATGGCCAGGAACGCGTCGACGCGGTTCGGGTTGGCGTTGCTGTACGCCAAGCGAATGGTCGGTGTAGCGCCGGCCAGCAGCGCGGTCGCACCGGCGATGTCGGTGGTGTCGAAGGCGTCCGAGCCGTTGCTGTCGACGTTCTCTTCGTAGCCGGTGACGCCGGGGAAGAAGATCTGCGAGTTGAGCAGTTCGGCGGCTGGGTCCAGGGGGCGGATGAGGGCGTCGAGCAGTTGTTCGCGCGGGATGGTCTTCAGGAACGCTTCACGCACGGTGGCATCGCTGAAGACGTCGGAGGCAAAGTTCAGGTCGATGTGGTCGTAGCTGCCGGTGTCTCCGGTCAGGACGGTCACTCCGGTGAGGGCTGTCAGCGCGGAGAGGGTGTCGGCGGAGGACTGCGGGTTGATGATGTCTACTTCGCCGTTTTGCAGGGCCTGCACCTGGGCGTTCGCGTCAGCGATGAAACGCACCACGATCGTGTCGATGCCCTCAGGGACCAGATCTCCCGTGTACGCCTCGTTCTTCACGAGAGTCACGGACTGAGCGGAGTCCCATGACGAGACGATGAACGGGCCGGAGGCCAGGTAGAGGGACGGGTCGCTGGGCAGCGATGCCGAATCGAACCCGGTGTTCCAGAAGTCCGCCACCGCGCGGAGCTCGGCGTTGGGTTCCGCGGGAGCGTCGATGTTGCCTTCGGGCACGGATTCGAACAGCTCGATCAGCCCGTCGCGGTCGAGGCCGGCCTTCTCGGCCACAACGTGCGCGGGGACGCCCAGGGCGCCGAACAGGTTCCAGTCCGCGAAGATGTCCGAGAAGTTCAGGGTGATGGAACGGCCGTCGTCACCGATTTCGGGTAGCGCGGACAGGTCCAGCCCCGTCGTGCTTCCCGCCGGGTTGAAGTAGGTGGTGCCGGCCGTGTCGTCTTCGTTGGCATCGTCGAAATAGCCCGACCCCGCCGCCCAGGACAGCAGCATGTCATCAGCGTCGATGGCTTCTCCGTCGGACCAGGTGACGCCTTCGTTCACGGTGTACTTCACCGAGAGGGGGTCTTCGGACAGAAGCTCGACGGTGCCGAAGCTGTCGTCGTAGACCACGGATGCGGTGTCGTCGAGCCTGAAGAACGACCCCTGGGTCAGAAACTGAATCTGACTGTTGATGTCGACGTTGCCCGAGGACGTGTCCGGGTTGAATGACGTGAGCTCGTTGACCTCGGCGAGTCGAACGGTTCCCCCGGCCGCAGCGGTGGTTTCCTCTCCGGTCGTCGTGCATCCCGCCAGAACAAGCGCGGCGATGCCGGCGACGGTCCCCGCCGTGACGAGGCGCTTCACGCGCGGTGTTGAGATATACATGGTCCTCCTGGTGCGTCATATGCCGAGTAGTTCCTCGAACATAGGGCTGGGGTAGACCTCCTGTCTACGGCGGGAGCAAAACGGTACGTGGCGGTAACGTCAGATCGCGAATACGGCGACGAACGCACTTTTTCGGCGTTACATCACGAGCAAACGCACAAATCCACCACCGTGCGACGCATCCACGCCTCGAGGCGCAAAACGACAACGCCCCGCAAGACGACGAGTCGTCTTGCGGGGCGTCGTCTTGCGGGGCGCTGCGAGGCGCAGCAGGGCGGGGAGCGGCTAACGGCCGAAGGCGAAGTCGCCGCCGGGAATGGCGGCGAGAAGCTCCTGCGTGTAGGTCTGCTGCGGGTTGTCGAAGACGTCGTCGGTCGACGCGGCCTCCACGATCTGGCCCTGCTGCATGACACAGACGTTGTCGGCCACCAGCCGCACCACGGCCAGGTCGTGCGTGATGAACAGGTACGTCAGGTCCAGTTCCGCCTGCAACTCGGTGAGCAGGTTCAGCACCTGGCCCTGCACGAGCACGTCGAGCGCCGACACGGCCTCATCGAGCACCAGAACATCGGGCTTCAGCGCGAGCGCCCGTGCGATCGCGATGCGCTGGCGCTGCCCGCCCGACAGTTCACTCGGGTAGCGAAACTGCGTGGTCGCCGGCAGCGAGACCTGGTCGAGCAGCTCCAGCACGCGGGCCTGCCGTTCCTTTTTGTTGCCGATGCCGTGCGCGAGCAACGGCTCAGAAATCGTGTTGCCCACGTTGTACTGCGGGTCCAGCGATCCGTACGGGTCTTGGAACACCGGCTGCACGCGCCGGCGAAAGTTCAGCAGGTCCTTGCCCTTGAGCCCGGCGACGTCCAAGCCGTCGAATTCAATGCTTCCGCTGGTCAGAGACTCCAACCGCAGTATGAGCTTCGCCACGGTGGACTTGCCCGAGCCGGACTCCCCCACGATCGCCGAGGTGGTGCCCTTCTTGATGCCGAACGACACGTCGTTCACGGCGAGAAGCTCGGTGTATTTCAGGCCCGACGTGCGAATGCGGTACATCTTGCTGACGTTCTTGACCGTGATGAGGTCGGCCGCAGCCGCAGCCTTCGCCCGAAGCGCGGCACGGCCGGCGAGGGCCGACTCGGCGCCGCCTTCGGAGAAGATCGGCGAATTCTCCATGTCGATGCTCTTCTTCGACTGAATCCGACGGCTCGCCAGGCTCGGCGCCGCGGCCACCAGCCGCTGCGTGTACGGATGCTGCGGGTTGGCCAGGATCTCCTGCGACGGTCCCGATTCCACGATCCTGCCCTTGTACATCACCACGAGCTGCTCGGCACGCTCGGCAGCGAGGCCGAGGTCGTGGGTGATGAACAGCACACTGGTGCCGTAGTCCCGGGTGAGCGTGCCCAGGTGATCGAGGATCTGTCGCTGCACGGTCACGTCGAGCGCACTCGTGGGCTCGTCGGCGATGAGCAGCTTGGGCCGCGCCGACAGGCCGATGCCGATCAGCACGCGCTGGCGCATGCCGCCCGAGAACTGGTGCGGATACTGCTTGAGGCGATCCTTCGCATCGCTGAGCCCGGCCTCTTCGAGCACCTGGATGGTGCGGGCGCGGGCGCCCTTGCCCTGAGCCACACCGTTGGCCTTGATGGCTTCTTCCACCTGGTAGCCGATGTTCCACACCGGGTTGAGGTTGCTCATCGGGTCCTGCGGAACGTACCCGATCAGGCGACCGCGCACATCCTGGATCGCCTTGGCCGACAGGGTGGTGAGGTCGCGCCCCTCGAAGAGGATCTCGCCCGCCGTCACTTTGCCGTTGCCCGGCAACAGGTTGATGATCGCCTGCGCCGTGGTGGTCTTGCCCGAGCCGGATTCCCCGACGATGGCCAGGGTCTGGCCGGCATACAGGGTGAGGCTCACGC
The DNA here is from genome assembly GCA_046496385.1 of Cryobacterium sp. Taxonomy (GTDB): domain Bacteria; phylum Actinomycetota; class Actinomycetes; order Actinomycetales; family Microbacteriaceae; genus Cryobacterium. Next base: position 3,474 of record JAWOHA010000037.1, read on the forward strand.
CGCGCACGGCCGGCACGACGCCGTGCTGGGTTTTGAAGCCCACCTCGAGGTCGCGGATCTGCAGCAGCGGGGTGGCATCGGAAGAGTTGGTGGTGGTCACGGTTTTGGTCACTAACTGGGTCATCGGCTTGCCCTCGCTTTGGGATCCAGGGCGTCGCGCACAACGTCGCCGAGCATGAGAAAGGCGAGCACCGTCACCGACAGTGCCGCAGCGGGAAAGAGCAGCACCTGCGGTGCGGTGCGCAGGTTGGTCTGCGCCTGGCTGATGTCATTGCCCCAGCTCATGACCGTGCCGCCGAGGCCGATGCCGAGGAACGACAGGGTGGCCTCCGCCACGATGAACGTGCCCAGCGAGACCGTCGCCACCACGATCACGGGGGCGAGGGAGTTCGGCACGACGTGCCGCAGCAGAATCTTGAACTTCGACACCCCCAGGGCGACGGATGCCGTGACGTAGTCGGAACTGCGTGAGGACAGCACGGCGCCTCTCATGATGCGCGCGATCTGCGGCCACGCGAAGATCGACATCACCAGGGCGATCGTGACCGGGGTGCGGTCGGGCAGCACCGAGAGCAGCACGATGGCGCCGAGCACGGTCGGCACGGCGAAGAAGATATCGCCGACCCGTGACACGACCGCGTCGAAGAAGCCGCCGTAGTACCCGGCGAGCGCTCCCACGACGATGCCGACGACGGTGACCAGGAAGGTCGCCAGAATACCCACGGTGACGGAGGCCTGCGTGCCGAAGATGACGCGGGCGTACACGTCGCAGCCCTGTCGGGTGAACCCGAAGGGGTGGGCGGCACTCGGTGTGCCGTTGCTGGACCCCAGGTCGCACGCGGTCGGCGAGACCGAGGAGAACCAGCTGGGAAACAGGGCAACGACGAAGATCAGCAGGATCAGCACCGACGACACCCAGAACATGGGCCGGCGGCGCATCGCATCCCAGGCATCCGCCCAGGTGCTGCGGGCTTTCTGCGTCTCATCAAGCCGGTCGACGGCCACGATCGGAGTGTCATCCAGCGCGGCGACGAAATGGCCCTGGCCCCGGGCGGCGGAGCTGGTGGTGCTACTTGGCATAACGAATCCTCGGGTCCAGGGCGGCGTAGA
>JAWOHA010000055.1:0-4247 GCA_046496385.1 Cryobacterium sp.
GTAGATCTGGCCGCCGAGAGGACCGGGATGGATGCGGTCCTGCGCGAGCAGGTCCATGCGCGGCGCGATCGCGCCATGCCAGTCGGCCAGCACCACTGACCGCTTCGCCGCCGAGAACGACGCCAGCAGGGTGTTCACCCCGGGAGTCCAGTCCCGGTCGGCGAAGGCGTTGACCAGGATCAATCGGCGCGTGGGCCCGATCGCCGTCTTGATCGCACGCAGGTCGGCCGTGGTGACCGGCCCGTTGGTGCCGAGCCCCACGATGACGACCGATCGCAGCGTTCCCGCCTGCGCAGCAGCACTGAGAATGTCTGCGGCCGGTTGCATGCCCCGGGACACGGCCGCGTCGATGCTGATGCCGGGGAACGTGATCTCCAGCTCGGCCGCCGAGGCCAGCATGACGGAGTCACCGACGGCGCTGATGGATTGTCCGCCCGGCAGCATGGCGGCTTGCGCTGCCAGGGCGGCCGCCTGCTCGGCCCCCACCGCGCGGCGCTCGGCGGCGGCGAGAGCGGCCTGGCCGCGGGCGATCTCCTGCTGCGCCGTTGTGGTGGCCGGTGCGCTGAGCAGCGCCGCGACGGTCGCCGTGCACAGGGCCAGCGCCACCATCAAGCCCAGGCCCCGAGCGGCGCGCTCCGGCATCGACCCGCCGTCGCGCACGGCGAAGCGTCCCGCGAAGCGCCGCAGACCCTGGTCTCGGATGGGCTTCTCCACGAACCGGTACGACGCCGCCGCCGCGAGCAGCGTGAGCGCCGCCGTGGCGAGGGCGATCGGCACAGCGCTGTGCAGCGACGGCGGCCAGGCCAGTCGCATCAGCACCAGGATCGGCCAGTGCCAGAGGTAGATGCCATAGGAACGCTCGCCCAGATACCGCAGCGGCGCCACGTCGAGCGCGTGGCCGAATCGCCCGCCGCGCACGGCGGCCCAGATCACCACGGCCGTCAACAGGCTCACGGCCAACAGGCCACCCCGATACGTGGCGGCAGAATCGCTGGGCAACAGCCACACTGCGGCGCACAGCAACCCCAGCGCGGCACCGCCGAGCCAGGGCCGCAGCCGGCGCAGGCGGTTGCGACTGCCGGCGGAACGCCGCAGCACCAGGGCGAGGGCAGCGCCGAGGAGCAGTCCGAAGCTGTGGCTGTCCGAGCCGTAGTACGCCCGCGTCGGGTCGCCACTCGGGGTGAAGAGCGCCCCCATCCAGGCTGCCGACAGCGCGGCGAACAGCAGGATCAGGGCCAGTCGCACCCGGTCGTGACGAATGCGCAGAAGCAGCAGCAAGGCCAGCGGCCACAGCAGGTAGAACTGCTCCTCCACGGCCAGGGACCACAGATTTCGAAACAGTTCGGGCTGGTCAGCGCTGAAATAGCTCACCTCGCTCAGAAGCGACACCCAGTTGTACCCGAACGTGACGGCGCCCATCAGCTGCACGCCCAGGCCCATCAGCACGTCGCCGCCGAGCACGAAGGCACCGGCGCAGCCGAGCAGGATCACCGGCACCAGCGGCGGCACCAGCCGTTTCAGCCGGCGCTGCCAGAACCGGCGTAGGTCGACGCGGCCCGTGCGGGCGTGCTCCGACACGAGCAGTCCGGTGATCAGAAAACCGCTGATCACGAAGAACACGTCGACGCCGAGAAAACCGCCGGGAATCGCCTCGGGAAAAAAGTGATAGAGCACCACAGCCAGCACGGCCAAGGCCCGTAACCCGTCGAGCCCGGCCAGTCGCGGCGACCGGGACGCCTGCCCGGGTACGGTCGCCACCGTTTGCGGCGCCGTCAGTGCGGCGGGTGGAGCGAGTAGAACACTGTCGGTTGTCACGGGGCCCTTCAGGAAGCGGCCGAGGCCAAGGGTTAACGATAACTCCGGCGTCAGCGAATAGGCTGGACCGGTGACTCTTTTCGCGCCGATTGACGGCTCCCCGGTGCCGGCGACCACGCGTATCCGTCTGGATCTTTCCTATGACGGCACCGATTTCGCCGGCTGGGCCCGCCAACCCGCCTTTCGCACCGTGCAGGGCGACATCGAAGACGGCCTCGCTTCGATCATGCTGCGCTACCCGCCGAGCCCCACCCTGTTCGTGGCCGGACGCACGGATGCCGGCGTGCACGCCCAGGCGCAGGTCGCCCACTTCGACCTTTCCCCGGCTCAGGCCGACAGCCTCGTGCGGGTGCAGCGCGGCACCGGCCAGCGCCCGCCCGTCACCCTGGGCACCGCGGTGCTGCGCCGGCTCGGCGGTATTCTGGTCACCAAGCCCGACATCGTGCTGAAAGCGGCCGCCATCGCCCCGCCCGGATTCGACGCCCGGTTCTCCGCTCTCTGGCGCACCTACGAATACCGCATCTCCGACCTCGCCGCCGTACGGGATCCGCAGCAACGGCTGCGCACCACCTGGCATCCGGCCACCCTCGACCTCGCGGCGATGGATGACGCGGCCGCCACCCTGGTGGGGCTGCGTGATTTCGCGGCCTACTGCAAACCCAAGCCCGGCGCCACGACCATTCGCGAGCTGCAGGACTTTCGCTGGCGGCGCGACCCCGACGGGGTGCTCGTGGCGAGCATCACCGCTGACGCGTTCTGCCACAGCATGGTGCGCGCCCTCGTGGGCGCGACCGTTGCGGTGGGGGAGGGGCGGCTCTCCGGAACACGCCTCGCGAACCTGCGCATGGATCGCACCCGCATCACCGAATTCAAGGTGATGCAGGCGCACGGCCTCACGCTGATGCAGGTGGGGTACCCCGAAGACGCCGAGATGCGGCTGCGGGCCGTGGAGACCCGCAACCGACGCTCACTGCCGGTCCTGGTCGGTGACGACGGCGAGTAGCCGCCCGAGCCGTGTTGCATCCGTGTCGGTCGCGCACTAGCATTGATTCTTGGTGTCTGTGCGTTGCAGCACGGCATCCGAACGTGAGCCCTCCATCGACAGTGTTTTCATCAGGAAAACACGCCCGGAGCGGGATTCACGAACACCTCCGTTCGAAAAAGAAGAAAGCAGCACAACAGTGACGCGCACTTACACCCCCAAGGCAAGCGAACTCCAGCACGACTGGGTTGTCATCGATGCCACCGATATCGTCCTCGGACGTCTGGCCAGCCACGCGGCGATTCTGCTGCGCGGCAAGCACAAGGCCACCTTCTCTCCTCACATGGACGGTGGCGACTTCGTCATCATCATCAACGCGGAGAAGGTTGCCCTCACCGGCAAGAAGCTCGACCTCAAGATCGCCTACCGCCACTCCGGTTACCCGGGCGGCCTCACGGCGACCAACTACTCCGAAATGCTCGAGAAGCACCCGACCCGTGCGGTCGAGAAGGCCATCCGTGGCATGCTGCCGAAGAACACCCTCGGCCGCGCCCAGCTGTCCAAGCTCAAGGTCTACGCCGGCGCCGAGCACCCGCACTCGGCTCAGCAGCCGAAGCCGTACACCCTCAGCCAGGTCGCTCAGTAGCGACCGCCCCAGACTTCTCAGACTCTAGAAAAAGGATTCACACAATCGTGGCGAAGATCGCAGACCAGATTGACCAGGCTCCGGAGAGCTACTCGACCGAGACTCCCGCCGAGACCGCAACCACGGCGCCCCGCGCCATCCTCAACGTTCCCGGTGCAGCCGTGGGACGTCGCAAGCAGGCCATCGCCCGCGTGCGCATCGTTCCCGGCTCGGGCACCATCGTGGTGAACGGCCGTGCGCTGGAGGACTACTTCCCCAACAAGCTGCACCAGCAGCTGATCAACGACCCGTTCAAGGTCCTCGACCTCATGGGCAGCTACGACGTCATCGCACGCATCACCGGCGGTGGCCCCTCCGGCCAGGCTGGCGCGCTGCGCCTCGGCATCGCCCGCTCGCTCAACCTGATCGACGAAGAGAACAACCGCGCGATCCTGAAGAAGGCCGGCTTCCTCAGCCGTGACGCCCGCGTCAAGGAGCGCAAGAAGGCCGGACTCAAGAAGGCGCGTAAGGCTCCTCAGTTCTCGAAGCGCTAATCGCGTTTCGGGCAACGGCCGCTTTAGATGTCACGTCTCTTTGGTACCGACGGCGTTCGGGGACTCGCGAATTCTGACCTCACGGTCGAACTCGCGCTGAGCCTGGCGCAGGCGGCAGCGGTCGTTCTCGGCAAGGGCAGCATCGCGGACGGGCGGCGCGCCTCTGGGCGCCGCCCCGTCGCGGTGGTCGCGCGGGATCCTCGGATCTCGGGCGAGTTCATCATCGCGGCGGTGGCCGCCGGGCTCGCGTCCTCCGGCGTGGACGTGCTGG
>JAWOHA010000085.1:0-5442 GCA_046496385.1 Cryobacterium sp.
CGATTTCAGCGGCCTGCCGGTGCGCGGCGAGCACCATGTTGCGCCGCAGCGCCTGCACGGCGCTGCGCAGGGCGATCAGGTCATCGTGTTCGGCGGCGGATATACCGGCAAGGGAGGACATGCCTTCAGTATGGTGTTTCGCGGCATCCGCCGGGTGACGAACAAGGTGGGCCGGCCCACTCGGGCCGGCCCACCTTGTTCAGGCTCGTTCTGCTGTGACTATTCGCCGCGCAGAATCGAGAAGATGCGCAGCATCTCCACGTAGAGCCACACGACGGTGAGGATGATGCCGAACGCGGCGCTCCAGCCGTACTTGGCGGGGGCGCGGTTGTTGACGCCCTTCTGCACGAAGTCGAAGTCGAGCACCAGGGAGTACGCGGCCAGAAGCACGGCGAACAGTCCGATGGCCAGGCCCAGCCAGCCGCTGCGCATCGAGTCGGCACCGGTGAAGGCGACGAGGCCGAAGTTGATCATGGAGAACAGCGCGTAGCCGATCATGGCGATCAAAAAGATCTTGGTGGCCTTCTTCGACGCGCGGATCTTGCCGCTGCGGAACAGCGCGAGGGTCACGCCGACGACCACGAGGGTCGCGAGGATCGCCTGGGTGACGATGCCGTCGTACAGGCCGTTGAAGACCACGGAGATGCCACCGACGAACAGGCCCTGCATTGCCGCGAACAGCAGGATCAGCGGAGCGGAGGGCTCCTTCTTGAAGGTGTTCACGAGGCCGAGCACGAAACCGGCGATGGCGCCCGGAATCATCAGGATGGGGATCATCCAGCCCACCGCGGCGGCCACGATCAGAATCGCGAAGCCGATGCCGGTCTTGGTGATCGTGTCTTCGTAGGTCATGTGACCGGTGTCCTGCGAGCCCGCGGAGGGCTTGTTGTACATGTCCTGCAGGTCGTTGTCTGAGAGAGTCCGGGAAGCCGCCAGCGCGCCGGGCGCGCCGAATGCGGCGTTTCGGGTGAACGCGGGATTGGAGGTTGCCATGGGGTTCTGTTTCACAATCGCTCGGGGTGCACGGATGGCGCCCAATCGGGCATTGTCGCAAGTGTACCGAAACCGGCTTTCGGGTGTGCCCGGGATCAGGTGATTTGCAGCTCTGTGGCCGGTCGGCGTGGCGCCCTGAGCGAACGCCCGCCCGGCCGGAGGGGCTCGCCCGGCCGGAGCGGCCCGTGCGGGCGCGGTTCCTTCGGCGGGTGTCAGGTGCCTCGCCTAGAATTGCCGGGATATGACGACTCCTTCGATCCCGGATGCTGTGCCCGGCGCCCTTCGTACCGCCGCGACCCCGACCGTCGCCGCGACGCCGATCATCATGGACGGTCACGGCCCCTCGGCGGCATCGGGCGCGGGCGGCGACCCCCTGCTCGACGGGCTCAACCCGCAACAGCGTGAGGCCGTGGAATACCGTGGTCAGGCCCTGCTGATCATCGCCGGCGCCGGGTCGGGCAAAACCAGCGTGCTCACCCGCCGGGTCGCCAGCCTGATCGGCAGCCGGGAGGCGTGGCCGAGCCAGATTCTGGCGATCACGTTCACCAACAAAGCCGCCGCCGAGATGCGCGAGCGGGTGCAGGCGATCCTCGGTGACGGCGCCTCGGGCATGTGGATCAGCACGTTCCACTCCTCCTGCGTGCGCATTCTGCGCAAGGAGGCCGAGAAGATCGGGCTGTCGAGCAGTTTCAGCATCTACGACTCCGCCGACACCAAGGTCACCCTCAAGCGCATCATCAAGAGCCTCGACGCCGACCGGTACGGGTTCACGCCGGGGTCGGCATCCGGCAAGATCTCCAAGCTCAAGAACGAACTGGCCGACGTGGACTCCTACGCCCGCAACGCCAACATGAGCGACCCGCAGGAGGTCATGTTCGTCGAGATCTTTCGGCAGTACACGGCCCGGCTGCGCGCCGCCAGCGCGCTCGACTTCGACGACCTCATCGGCGAGACCGTGTACCTGTTCCGGGCGTTCCCCGACGTGGCCGCGCACTACCGGCGCCGGTTCCGGCACCTCCTGGTCGACGAATACCAAGACACCAACCACGCCCAGTACGCCTTCGTGCACGAGCTGACCCGCCCGGTCAGCCCCGCGCTGGCCGAACAACTGGACCGGGAGGGCGTGCACGTGCGCAACCTGCGCGACGCCACCGGTGGCATCCCCGGCGCCAGCCTCACCGTGGTGGGCGACTCCGACCAGTCCATCTACGCCTTCCGCGGCGCCGACACCCGAAACATCAGCGAGTTCGAACGGGATTACCCGGGGGCGAAGGTGATTCTGCTGGAGCAGAACTACCGCTCCACCCAGAACATCCTCTCGGCCGCGAACGCCGTGATCGGCCACAATTTCGACCGCAAAGACAAGAAGCTCTGGAGCGCCGGCGGTGACGGCGAGAAGATCGTGGGTTTCACCGCCTACTCCGGCCACGACGAGGCGCAGTTCGTCTCCGACGAGATCGACGTGCTGCACCGGGCCGGCATGGCCTACCGCGACATGGCCGTGTTCTACCGCACCAACGCGCAGACCCGGGCCCTGGAAGAAATCCTGGTGCGCTCCGCCACGCCCTACCGGGTGGTCGGCGGCACCAAGTTCTACGAACGTGCCGAGATCAAGGACGCCCTCGCCTACCTGATCGCGGTCGCGAACCCGGTCGACGAGCTGGCCCTGCGGCGCATTCTGAACACCCCGAAACGCGGAATCGGCCCCGCCACCGAAACCGCGCTCGCCAGCTACGCCGACGACAACGGGTTCACCTTTCGGCAGGCGATGCGCACCTCGGGCGCCCTCGGCCTCGGGCCGAAGGTCACCGGCGCCATTCTGAAGCTCGCCGAGCTGCTCGACGAGGCCGCGCTGATGCTGGTGCCCACCGTGATCGCCGAAGACGGCACCGGCAGCGGTGCGTCCAACGTCTCCGAAGTGCTCGAGCACCTGCTGGCCGGCAGCGGCCTGCTGTCGGTGCTGCGCAACAGCCGCGACCCGCAAGACGAAGCCCGTGCCGAGAACATCGAAGAGCTGGTCTCCCAGACCAAGGATTTCAACAAGGAGTACCCCGACGGCGGGCTGGTGGACTTTCTCACCCAGGTGTCGCTCGTGGCCGCCGCCGACGATCTCGACGACGCCTCCGGAACGGTGTCGCTCATGACGCTGCACACCGCGAAGGGCCTGGAATACGAGGCCGTCTTCTTGACCGGCATCGAGGAGGGGCTGCTGCCGCACCAGATGTCCGCGAACGAGCCGGGCGGCCCGGCCGAGGAGCGGCGCCTGTTCTATGTGGGCATCACCCGGGCCCGGCAGCGGCTCTACCTGTCGCTGGCCATGACCCGCTCGCAGTTCGGGGAGACGAACGTGGCGATGCCGAGCCGCTACCTGCAGGAGATTCCGGCGGCGCTCATCGACTGGAAACAGTCCCCGGGCACGGCGAATTCCCGCGGCGGCACCCAGCCGCGGGCCCTCAACGTGCGCCGGGACGGCTTCGGCGGCGGGTTCAACGGCCGCAGTCACGAGCAGGCCGGCCTGCCGCCGGCCCCGACCAAGACCAAAACGGAGTGGGCCAACCGCATCACCGGCTCGGTGCGCGACAACGGCAGCCTCACGCTCGAGGCGGGCGACCGCATCCGTCACGTCGACTTCGGCGACGGCTCGGTCCAGCAGGTCACCGGGGAGGGCACCAAGCGCATCGCGCACGTGCAGTTCGACAGCTCCGGATCGAAGAAGCTGCTGATCAAGGTCGCGCCGATCGAGAAGCTCTAGGTCTGTCGAGTAGCTCTAGGTTGATCGAGCAGCTCTAGGTCTGTCGAGAGGCTGGGTCGTTCGAGAGGCTCTGGGGTTATCGAGCAGCCTGGGCCGATCGGGGCCTTGATCGTGGGAGCGCGGGGGCGTACCGTTGCCCGCGAATCGCAGTCGCGGCGTGACTCCGGCACCGTGCCGGCACGACCGACCCGACCCGAGACCCGTGGAAGGCCCGCATATGACACGTGACGCCGACAACTTCTGGACCGATGATGACAGGGAAGTCGTCGAGGTCGATCAGGCGACCGACGACGGGGGCCTCCCCGTGGACGACGCCGATGACCAGCCCGCCGAGTGGGCGATCGACGCCGACGCGCGCACGGTCGAGACCGACGATGACGACGACGAGATGGGGGTCGAGCGGGACGACTACTGACGCCCGGCACGCCCGGCGACGCCCCGCGCGGCTACCCGGCTGCGGCTGTCTCGCTGCGGCTATCGTGCTGCGGGCATCCGCTGCACGGCACGGCGTCGCGCCAGTGCATAGAGCGCCCGCCACCCCAGCAGAAAAACGCCCAGAACGACCGCGGTCACGATCATGAAGCTCAGTTGCGTGCCCTGCCCGGTGATCGCGCGCAGGCCCAGGCCGACGACGACCGTGCTGGCCCAGATGCCCAGTCCCGAGAGCACGGTGAGCGGATTCCGCCACGCCCGCAGCAGTGCCCACCCGACGGCGAGCCCCAGCAGAAAAGGCCAGTAGGTTTCGAGTGCGGCCCACAGGCCCTCTCCGTGGCTGGCCCGCCCGATCAGCACGAACGCCAGCACGAGAACCGCATCCGCAGCGCCGGCGTAACCGCTCATGCGTGTGGGGGTGATTCGAGCCTGAGCGCCGGGATTGGTCATGGGCCCACCCTACGACCGCAGTCCTGCTCGGCGGGCTAGGCGCCGCCGAGCAGGCCGCCGATGACGTACGTCACCGCCAACGCCAACAGGCCCCCGGTCACGATGCGGGCGATGGCGCGCGGCTTCGGGCTGTTGCCCAGGTAGGCGCTGAGCCAGCCGGTGATCACGAGGGCTACCAACACCGACCCGAACGTGGCCGGAACCCGCCACTCGGCGGGCGGCAGCAGCACGGCCAGCAACGGGAGTGCCGCCCCCACGGTGAAGGCGATCGCCGAGGCGTAGGCCGCCGTCCAGGGGTTGGAGACGTCGTCTGCCGTGATGTGCAGCTCCACCTCCAGATGCGCCGCAAGCGCATCGTGGTCGGTCAGTTCCAGCGCCACCTGCCGGGCGGTGTGGGGCGTGAGCCCCTTCATCTCGTAGAACCCGGCCAGCTCCGCCAGCTCCTGCTCGGGCATGTGCTTGAGTTCCCAGGTTTCTTTCGCAATGAGCGCACGCTCCGAATCGCGCTGGCTGCTCACCGAGACGTATTCCCCCAGGGCCATGGAAATGGCGCCGGCCAGCAGTGCTGCCACCCCGGCGATGAGAATCACCGAGGAATCGGTCGTTGCCGCCGCAACGCCCACGACCAGTGCCGCCACGGACACGATGCCGTCGTTGGCGCCCAGCACTCCGGCGCGCAACCAGTTCAAACGCGAGGCGAGTCCCCCCGCGTGCGGTTCAACCGCGTGATCGAGTTCAGTCATTCCACAAGATAACCACCGTGGGCCCGCGAATTCCAGCAAGGTGTGGCTGCCCTGACGCAGTGGCCTGCCGCA
>JAWOHA010000241.1:0-2514 GCA_046496385.1 Cryobacterium sp.
GACGTGCATGCCCAGGTCGCGGGTGAGCACCTGCAGGGTCTGGGCGGGATCGGCGACGGTGAGCACGGAGGAGTGCTGGCCGCGCACGGCGTATTGGGCCGGAACGGCGGCGGAGTCCCACGGGTTGCGCGGATCGACGGTGGAGGAGGCGACCAGGTCGAGGCCGAGGCCGTCGGGGTCGCGCAGCGAGAGTCGTTCCTCGCTTGAGGAGGTCGACGTGAGGGTGGAATCCACTCCGAGGTCGGCGAAGTGCCGGCGCCACCAGCCGAGGCTGCCGGCCGGAACCGAGAACGCGGTGGAGGTGGACTGTCCGGTGCCGTGCACGCCGCTGCGAATGCCGGTCCAGGGGAAGAAGGTGAGCAGCGAACCGGGGCGACCCGAGTCGTCACCGTAGTAGAGGTGGTAGGTGCCGGGGTCGTCAAAGTTGACCGTCTTCTTGACCAGGCGCAGGCCGAGCCCCGTGACGTAGAAATCGATGTTGGCCTGGGGCGCACCGGCGATGGCGGTGACATGGTGCAGGCCGGAAGTGAGCACGGTCATGGGAAGGCCCTTCTGTTCTTGGAGCGGGTGAAACGGCTGCGGCGGTCCGGTCCGTCGGCGTGGTCGGCCTGGTCCGGCTGGGTCCGGCATGCCGGCGATGTGTATGCAAACGCATAATACTCAGCGAGTATTCCCGGTTCGGCAGCGCGAGCGCGCCCGGTTTCGGTGACCGTTACGGTAATTGCCGGAGCGGTCGCCGAAACGGGGCGCGCTCGTCAGGGGGCGCGCGCGTGAGACGGCGTCTCGCCGCGACCCGCAGCATCCAGGCTGTCGGGATCAGACGCGTGCGTGCCGGGTCTCCCGGGGCATTCGCAGGGCATAGGCCGCGGCGCCGAGCAGGAACAGCGCGCCCACCAGGAACGCCGCCGGGAAAGACGCCGTGTCGACGAGCCAGCCGGCCACGAGAGGGCCCACGATGGCGCCGGCGTCGGCGAACATGGAGAACATCGCGACCGGGCGGCCCGCGCGGGAACCGGCCGCATCGCCGAGGGCTGCGGCCGGGGCCGTTCCCATGAAGGCGGCGGCCACCCCGTAAAGGCAGAGCAGGCCGCCCAGCACCCAGATATTCGGAGCGAACGGCACCGCCATGATGATGACGGCTGCCGCTGCGAACGCCCCGACGATGGCCGGCCGCCGCCCCACGGTGTCGACGAACTTCGCGGCGGGCGCGATCGCCAGGGTCTGGGCGACGGCGGCGCAGGCGAAGGCGATCCCCGTCCAGGCGGTCGGTCCGCGCAGCACCTCCACGATGATCACCGGGATGAGCGCGCCGCGCACCCCGAGCGAGGTCCAGCCCTGGGCGAAGTTGGCCAGGCAGGCGGCGCGAAAACGGGGGTCGCGCAGCACGATGGCAAGGGGGCGCACGGTCGCGGTCTCGGCGGCGTCGGCATTGGCGCGGCGCCGACCCTGCAGCATCACCAGGCCCACCAGGCCGGCCACGCCGAGGGTTCCCGCGTAGAAGAAGAACGGAGCGGTGAGAGAGATCGTGGCGAGCAGCCCCCCGATGGCCGGGCCGGCCATGCCGCCGATGAGAAAACCACCCTGGTAGAAGCCGATGGACCGGGCCCGCATGGTGGGCGAACTGGTGGCCAGCAGCAGGGTCATGGCGGAGACGGAGAACATCGCCGATCCGATGCCGCCGGCGCCACGCAGCAACAGCAGCTGCGGGTAGCTGTCGGCGATGCCGACCAGGCCGCTGGACACGGCGACGATACCGATTCCCGACGCGAGGATGGTGCGTTCGCCGGCCCAGTCGATGAGGCGCCCGCAGAACGGGCTCGCCACGAAGCGCATCAGGGCGAAGGCCGAGATGACGGCGCCCACCTCGAGATACCCCACGCCGAAACTCCGCACGTAGACCGGCAACACCGGAATCACCACGCCGAAACCGACCATCACGAAGAAGGCGATCACACCGAGCACGTAAACGTCGCGGGTCAACCGCGGCTGAGGGCTGCCCACGGGGCTCATACGACGCATCCGGCCAGTTTATCGCGGCCTGATCTCGCCTTCGCTCCCCGGGCCCCGACCTCGCGGCGGCGGCAGCAGGGCCGCGGCAGGGGTCCGGCGGCGGCGACGAAACGGGCTCACCGGGTGACGCGAAAGCTCACCGGGGCGCTCCGCGCGGCCGAAACGGTGTCACTGCCGGGGTAGCTGGCGGTGACGCGGTACCAGCCGGGGGTCTTGGAGACCAGGCGCAGCGTGCCCACGCCGTCGTCTCCCAGCCGCACGGTGTGGCGCTTCGCGTTCACCCGCACCGTGACCGCACCGGTGACGCTGTCAGAGCCGCGCACGGTCACGGTGAGGGTCATCGTGGCGCCCGGGGCCACGCGACGGTGTTTCGTCGACACGGTCACCTCCGCGAGCGACTTCACCCGCACCCCGCTGGAGCGGGCCAGGGCGGGCGAGTGATTCCGACCGGTGACCGTGACCACGACGGTCAGCACGGCCCCGGCCTGCGCGGGCGTCACCCGA
>JAWOHA010000320.1:0-14527 GCA_046496385.1 Cryobacterium sp.
CTGGAGGCTATTGCATCGCGCCGGCAGCGTGAACCCGAACCCGCTGCGCCCCGCACTCGGTTCAGCTGAGTGACTGGACTGCGCGACAGGCCGGTGCCCTGTTCTCTGCCACCCTGGCCGGACTGTCCGACGTGGAGCTGCACGCCGACTCCCTGCTGCCGGGCTGGACCCGCGCTCACGTGGCCGCCCATGTGGGCTACAACGCGTGGGCCCTGGCCCGACTGGTGGGCTGGGCGCGCACCGACGTGGAGACGCCGATGTACGCATCCGGCGCCGAACGCAACCACGAGATCACCCGCGGGGCAGACCTCGCCCCGAACGCTCTGCGCGCGCTCGGCGACGCGTCGTCGGCCGACCTCGACGAAGCGTGGCGCGACCTGCCCGCCGACGCCTGGGCATACCCGGTGCGCACGATGCAGGGCGCGACGGTCGCCGTGTCGCAGACGGTGTGGATGCGCACCCGGGAGCTGTTCCTGCACACGGTGGACCTCGCCGCCGGGCCCACCGTTCAGGACATCCCCGCCGCGGTGTTGCAGCGTCTGCTCGGCGACATCACGAATACCTGGGCTGCCCGCGGCGACGACGTGGGGCTGCTGCTGCGCGATACCGACACCGGCGCGGTGCTCGGAGACACCGGTCACGACGACCCGCACACGGTGTCGGGCACCCTGGCCGCGCTCGCCGGATGGGCCTCCGGGCGTTCCAGCACCGGGGTCCGGTCGAATCGAGCCGGGCTGGGCGCCGCGCTGGTTGTGAACGGTGCGCTCAGGCGCCGCGGCGACAACGGGGCGGCTCAGCCGAGGTAGCGCCCGGGGCGGTGGTTCAGCGCCAGGGTGAGGTTGAGCACCACGGCGCCGGCGGCGGAGAGCAGCGCGATCAGCGGGGACACGACCGTGAGTGCGGCGAGCACGACCGAGACGTCGAGCACCATCTGCACGTACCCGGCGCGCCAGCCGAGCTTCTCCTGCAGCACCAGAGCCAGAATGTTGAACCCGCCCAGGCTTGCCCGGTGCCGAAACAGCACCAGCAGACCCACCCCCACGATGAGGTTGCCCAGCAGCACCCCGTAGACCGGGTTGAGGGAGTCGATCTGAAAGGCCAGCGGGTGCAGCGCGGAGAACACCGACACCAGTGCCACGGCCAGCACGGTGCGCAGGGTGAAGCTCCAGCCTTTCTTCCACACGGCGAGGGCGAAGAAGGGCACGTTCACGGCAAAGAACAGCACCCCGAACGGCACGGTGCCGGCGTAGCTGACCAGCAGCGCGAGGCCGGCGGTGCCCCCGGTCACGGCCGCGCTGGAGGTGAGCAGAAACAGCCCGAACGAGGCGATCAGCGTGCCGGTGAGCAGTCCCAGCACGTCTTCAACGGCAGAGTGCCGCGGAGCAGCGGGCGGTGCTCCAGCGGCGTTGGCCGGTGCGGTGCCGGCCGGTACGGTGGCGGGGGTCTCGGCGTGCAGCGATGTCTGGGTCACTCAAATATTTTGCGTCGGCACGCCCTAATGTGCAAGTCAAACCTTAGCCACTGCGACAGATGCATAGTGAACACAAAAAAACGTGACAAAATGCTGCTATGTCTGCGATAGATTCCCTTGACGCGCGCCTGCTGCTCGCCCTCGACGACGACCCGGATGCCACCATTCTCGCCCTGGCCGAGACTCTCGGCATCGCCCGCAACACGGTGCATGCCCGCCTGCGCCGCCTGACGACCGCCGGCACCCTGAAGAACTACAGCCGCCGCCTCGATCCGGCAGCACTGGGCTACCCCCTCGTGGCCTTCGTGTCTATTGCGATCAGCCAAACGGATGGCCACCTTGCCACCGCCGGTGTGCAGCACTACCCCGAGGTGATCGAGATTCACTCCATCACCGGCGATGCCGACCTGCTCGTGAAGGTGGTGGCGCGCGACACCGCGGACCTGCACCGCATCACCAGCGCCATGCTCACCATCGCCGGAGTGGTGCGCACCAACACCGTGATCTCGCTGGTCGAGGCCATGCCGCTGCGCATGCGCGCGCTGCTCGAGGCCGCGGCCCGCCGGTAATTGCCCGGTCGCGGTAACGATTCGGCCGGCCCGGTGGTTACGCCCGGTATGACCCTTCCACTCTCCATTCTCGACCTCGCCCCCATCGCACCGGGGCAGACCGCCCGCGAGAGCTTCGCGGCCAGCGTCGCGCTCGCCCAGACCGCCGAGAAGCACGGCTACACCCGGGTCTGGTACGCCGAGCACCACAACATGCCCACCATCGCGTCATCGGCCACGAGCATTCTGGTCGGTCATGTGGCGGCGGCGACCGACAGCATCCGTCTGGGGGCCGGCGGAGTCATGCTGCCCAACCATTCCCCGCTGGCCATCGCCGAGCAATACGGCACCCTCGCCGAGCTCTACCCCGGCCGCATCGACCTGGGCCTCGGGCGGGCGCCGGGCAGCGACCAGACCACCGCGCGCGCCATGCGCCGCGATGCGCGGGCGAGCGACCAGTTTCCGCAAGACGTCATGGAGCTGCAGGCCTATCTGCGCGGCGAGTCCATCGTGCCCGGGGTGCAGGCCGTGCCCGGCGCCGGCACCAATGTGCCGCTGTACATTCTGGGCTCCTCGCTGTTCGGAGCGCAGCTCGCGGCCGCGCTCGGGTTGCCCTACGCCTTCGCGTCGCACTTCGCCCCCGACGCGCTCATGCAGGCCGTGGCCACCTACCGCCGCGAGTTCACCCCGTCGGCACAGCTCGCCGCGCCGCACGTGATCGTGGCAGCGAACGTGATCGCAGCCGACGAGAGTGCGGATGCCGCCGCCCAGTTCACGATCATGCGCCGCGCCCGTGTGCGCAGCATGATCGGAAGCGGCCCGGCCGCCCCCGACTACAGCGACGACCAGATCGACGTGTTCCTCACCACGGTCCAGGGGCAGGGGATCGCCAATATGATGCGCATCTCCGCCGTGGGCGCGCCCGACGAGGTGCGCACCTATCTGCAGGACCTCGCCGACGCGACCGGCGCCGACGAACTGATTCTGGCCCACCAGTCCACCGAGATCGACGCCCGGCTGCGGTCGGTCGCCCTGACCAGCGCGGCCATGAACGGCGCGCTCGTTTAGCGCTCGATCCGAGAGTGACGCCATGACCCCGGATGCCCTCGCCGACTTCTGCCTGAGCCTGCCGCAGGCCGTGGAGACCTTTCCCTTCGGGCCGGAGACCAGCGTTTTCAAGACCGGCGGCAACGGCAGGATCTTCGCTCTCGCCGCACTGGGGGAGCGCCCGCTTCGGGTGTCGTTGAAATGCGACCCGGAGGAGAGCCGCGCGCTGCGGGAGGAGTTCGCCGGGTTCATCACGCCCGGGTATCACCTCAACAAGAAGCACTGGATCACCATCGTGCTCGACGGCCACGTGGACACCCCGCTCGTGGAGCAGCTGCTGCGCGACAGTCATGCGCTCGTGAGGCCGCGGCCCTCTCGGACGTGAGCATGCGGGCGGCACGGGGGATTGGTGCGATGCCCGAAAAGGGCGCAGACTGAATGCACCGTCGGGACGCTCTTTCTGAGGAGCGGGCCCGCAGACCTGCCCACTGACCGCCGGTGGGTCATGACCTCGCGAAAGGGCCTCGACCAGTGCGCCGCACCATGTTCAAATCAAAGATTCACCGCGCCACCGTCACCCACTCCGACCTGCACTACGTCGGGTCGCTGACCGTGGACCTCGACCTGCTCGATGCCGCCGACCTGCTGCCCGGGGAATTGGTGAGCATCGTGAACGTGAACAACGGCAACCGTTTCGAAACCTACCTGATCGCCGGGGAACGCGGCAGCGGCGTGATCGGTGTGAACGGAGCCGCCGCCCGGCTCGCGCACCGCGGCGATCTGGTGATCATCATCTCCTACGCGCAGATGAGCACGAAGAAGGCCCGCGCTCTGCGGCCCTGCGTGGTGCACGTGGACGAACAGAACGCCATCGTCGCCGTCGGCTCCGATCCGGCGGCGTCGTACGTCGAGGGGCTCCAGACGCCGCCGCTGGCCGCACGGTAGCGACTCTGCGCGGTGCGTGACGCCCGCGCCGGGTCAGGCCGTGCGGGGTCAGGCCGTGCTGACGGCCTCACCGAGCGGGTCTTCGGCGTTGTCGTCGGAAAAGGCGCCGCCGCCCACGGGCCTGCCCGCCCAGTTCACCAGGGTCCAGCCCTGCTCCGGTGACCCGGTGAGTTCGACCACGCCGGTGTTCTGAAGCTCCTGTGCCCCCGCGAACTCGGCCGGCAGGTTGCGGGCACGGCCGGCTGTCCACACCCGGATGGCGGCCCCGTGGCTGAACACGGCGGCCGTGGCCACCGCAGACGCCGCCGCAATATCGGCGTCGAAGCGCTCGAAGAAGTCGTGCCCGGTGCTCGCTCCCGGCATGCGCTCGTCGAGCTCGCCGCTGCCCCAGGCCAGCGCGGTGCTCAGGTAGCGGTGCACGGATGCGCGATCACTGAGCCCCTCGAGCGAGCCCGCCTCGATCTCGTGCAGTCCGTCAACGACGCGCACGTCGAGGCTGCGGGCAGCGGAGAGCGGTTGCGCCGTCAGCTGGGTGCGCACGAGGGTGGACGCGAAGATGGCGTCGATGCGGGCACGCCGCAGGGCGTCGGGGATGACGGCGGCCTGTCGGCTGCCGAGTTCGGTGAGGCCGGGGCCCGGGTGGGCGGTGTCGAGCCGCCCGAGCACGTTGGCGGGAGTCTGGCCGTGGCGGATCAAGAAGAGTCGCATGGTGACTCCAGCATAAGCACGGTTGCCGGCGGTATTCGTGCCGGTGCCCCCGACCTGGGGTCGCCGCGCGCCGCTCACAGGGCATTCCCCGCGATCGAGGCGGCGCACAGCGGGGCGGGGTGACACCATGGACACACCACTCACTTGACCGAAAGCAGCCCGATGACGATCATCAAAATCAATGCGATCACCGTTCCCGCCGACAGCGGGGACACCCTCGCCCAGCGCTTCGCGGCGCGCGCCGGTGCCGTCGACGGCCAGCCGGGCTTCGAGGGCTTCGAGCTGCTCAAGCCCGTAGACGACGATCGCCATACCTGGCTTGTGGTCACCCGCTGGGCCGACGAAGAGTCGTTCCAGACCTGGGTCGACTCGAAGGCCTTCGGCGAGGGGCACCAGAGCGACAAGCCGGCTGAGGGCGCTCCCGCCGCACGCCCGGTGGGTATGAGCAGCGAACTGTGGTCATACGAGATCGCCGGCGGCAGCGCGGGCTAGAGCAGCGGCAGGGGCTGCGGCAGGGGCTATGGCTCGAGCAGCGGCACCCCGCGGCACCGAAATGCTCATCGCACCGCAGCCGTGCGGGCTGACGGTGCGATGAGCGTATCGAACGGCTGCGGCGGGCAGCGCGGGGAGCGTGCCGTGTTGCCCGCCGCATCGTGCATGCCGGCCGCGGCCGGACTGCGTTGGCAGGCCGTGCGACTGGCTGGAACGACGTTCTAGTCGAGGAAGCCTTCGGCCTGGAGCCATTCCTCGGCCACGTCGCGGGGGTTCTCGCCGTCGTTGTCGACCTGCCCGTTGAGCTCGGTGATGACCTCGTTCGTGAGAGCGGCACTGATCGGTGCCATGATCTCGGCGATCGCCGGGTTCTCAGAGTGGGTGTCCTCGCGCAGGGTCATCGCGCCCTGGTACTGCACGAAGAAGCCCTTGTCGTCGCTGAGCACGGCGAGGTCGTTGGAGACGATGCGGGCGTCGGTGGAGAAGACCTCGCCGAAGTTGCAGGACTCGCCGACCTGCGTGTAGATCAGGTTCAGGTCCAGCTGCACGACCTCGGAGAACTCGAACCCGTACGCCGTCTGCAGGCCCGGAAGTCCGTCGTCGCGGTTGATGAACTCCGCTGCCGCGCACACGGCCGCGTCCTGGGGGTTGGCTGTGATGTAGGCGGCCGCGTCGCTCATGGTGACCAGGTCGTTGTCCTCCGCAAAGGCCGTGGGAACGGCGATGCGGTAGGTGTTCTCGAACGGGGCCGGCTCCAGCCAGACCACGCCGTTGGCGGCATCCGCGTCGGCGACGGCGGCGTAGAGGTCTTCCGGCACGTCGTCGGTGCTGTTGCCGAGAATGTTCACCCAGCCGGTTCCGGTGTAGTCCCAGTAGAAGTCGATTTCCTCGGTGAGCAGGGCTTCCCGAACCGTCGCGCTGCCGCTGATACCGGTGCGGTCAGTGATGGCGGCTCCGGCGTTCTCGAGGGCGACGGATGCGATCTGGCCCAGCAGGATGGACTCCGTGAACTCCTTCGACCCGGCAGTCAGGTCGACGCCGGCGAGCGGGCCCGTGCTGTCGGAGGAGCTGTCGGCTGCGGAGCATCCGCTGAGGACCAGAGCCAGGCCGGCGCCGAACGTGGTCATCATCAGGGCTTTGGATTTCATGCTGTCTCTTCTCATTCGGGCGGTGCAGGATAAGTCAGAGTAGGGGCTCAGAGCCCCCGGGGGCGGAGAAAGTCTTCGGCGACACCGGCAAGGTAGTCGATGAGCAGGGCCAGCACAGCGGTGAGCACGGCGCCCACGATCTGCACGAGCACCCGGTTGGTGGACAGCCCGGCAACGATGATGTCGCCCAGCCCGCCGGCGTTGATGTACGTCGTGAGGGTGGCGGTGCCCACATTGATGACGAGGGCCGTGCGCACCCCGGCGAGAATGATCGGCACCGACAGCGGCAGCTCCAGGGTGCGCAGCACGCCGAATTTGGAGATGCCCATGCCGCGGCCCGCCTCGAGCACCGACTCATCGACCTGTTCGAGGCCGACCATGGTGTTCAGCAGCACCGGGATGATGGCATAGATGACCAGCCCGAGCACCGCGGCCTGAAAGCCGAGGAACAGGAACGCCACGGCGAGCAGTACGAGCACCGCGATGGTGGGAATGGCCTGTCCGAGGGTGAGCAGGGCGATGACGGTGGGGCGCAGCCGGCGGGCGATCGGGCGGGTCAGCAGAATACCCAGGGGCACGGCCACGAGCAGGGTGATCACCGTCGACACGATGGTCAGTTGCAGGTGCTGCCCGATCGCGGTGCTCAGCGCTGACGCGTTCAAGGACCGGGCCTCGATGCTGTCGAGGTCCTGGGCGCTCACGTAGAGGTACAGGGCCAGGCACACGGCGGCCAGCACGGCGGGCATGATCAGATAGCTGCCGAGGCTTCGGCGGTGATCCGAAGGGCCGGAAGGGCCGGAGGTCAGCGCCTGCGGGGCTCCGAGAGCGGTGGGAGCGACGGCGGCGGTCGGCGTCGTGCCGGGTCGGGAATCGGGCATCGTCACGTCAGGCACGCCCCCGCTCGGCCTGGTCGGCCCGCGCGGTTTCGACTGCCGCGGCGGTGCCGCGCATCGAGCGGATGGCCGCGGTGATCTGCTCGATGTCGACAACGCCCAGGTAGCGTCCGTCGGCGGACACGACCACACTCACGCTGTGCGTGGCGCTGATCAGTTCGTTGAGGGCATCGCTCAGGGTGTCGTGCGGGTGCACCACGGCCTCCGGCGGGTGGCCGATGTCGTCGAGGGCGCGACCGGCGGCGCGGTCGAGGTCTTCGGCGCTCACCCAGCGGCGCGGATGCCCCGCCTCGCTGAGCACGAGCACGGCAGGTCTGCGGGTGGCACGCAGAAGATCCCGCACCGTGTCGGCATCCGTTCCCACCCGCACGGTGGGCCAGTCGGTCAGGGCGATGTCACCGACCCGGCTGAGGCTGAGGCGTTTCAGGGAGGCGCCGCGACCGATGAAGTCTGACACGAACGCGCTGGCCGGGGCCGTGAGAATCTGCTCGGGCGTGTCGTACTGGGCTATCTGGGACGGCCCCTGCAGGATGGCGATGCGGTCACCCATTTTGAGGGCCTCGTCGATGTCGTGGGTGACGAACACGATGGTCTTGCGCACCTCGCTCTGCAGCCGCAGGAACTCGTTCTGCAGGGCGTCACGGGTGATCGGGTCGATGGCGCCGAAGGGTTCGTCCATCAGCATCACGGCAGGGTCGGCGCCGAGGGCCCGGGCCACGCCCACGCGCTGGCGCTGCCCGCCGGAGAGCTGCTTGGGGTACCGGTCCCGAAAGGTCTGCGGTGGCATATTCACCATCTCGAGCAGTTCGTCGACGCGGGCGCGCACGCGGTCCTTGCTCCAGCCGAGCAGCTTGGGAACGGTCGCCACGTTCTCGCCGATGGTCTGGTGCGGGAACAAACCCACCTGCTGGATGACGTAGCCGATGCGGCGGCGCAGGGCGTCGGCATCGGTGGTTGTGACGTCTTCGCCGTCGAGAATGATGCGGCCCGAGCTGGGTTCGATGATGCGGTTGATCATCTTCATGGTCGTGGTCTTGCCGCAGCCCGACGGACCCACCAGAACCACGATTTCGCCCTCGTGAACGTCGAGGGTGAGGTTCTGCACGGCATCCGCGGTTTGGCCGGGAAAACGTTTGCTGAGGTTCTCCAGCCGAATCATGACCTTGCCCGACGAGGGCCGGGCGTTCGGGGTGGAGATCATCGGATACCTCGTGACGTGGTCAATCTGCGGATGGCATAGAACAGGATGTCGAACAAAACGGCCAGGATCATGACGCCTACGGTGCCGGCCAGAACGAGGTTCACGGCGACAGGGGTGCCGACCCGGGCGAGGCCGGTGAAGATGAGATCGCCGTAGCCCGGGCCCAGCACGATCGACCCGATTGCGGCGATGCCCAGCAGCACGAGCGTGGTCACCCGCACACCGGTGATGATCACGGGCCAGGCCAGCGGCAGTTCGATGCGGCGCAGCACCTGGCGGCGGCTCATACCCATGCCGAGCGCGGATTCGACGATGGCCGGGTCGACTTCGCGCAGTCCGGTGATGGTGTTGCGCACGATGGGCAGCAGGCCGTACAGGGTGAGGGCCACCACCACGGGCAGTGCCCCGAGGCCGAGCGGTCCGATCAGCAGGATGAACAGCGCGAAGGAAGGGATGGTGAGAAAAGCCCCGGTGATGGCGAGAATGGCGCCACGGGAACGTTCTCTGCGGTACGTGGCGAGGCCGAGGCTCACGCCGATGAGCGTTGCCAGCAGTACCGAGACCCCCACCACGGCGGCGTGTTCCAAGCCGAGTTCGAGCATGTCGTCGCTGCGGTCGATCAAAAACTCGAGAAAATCCATATCGCCCCTTTCGCCCGCAAGCAAGATGTGCCGGCCGAGCCTGGCGAGGTGAATGAAACCGGTTGGATCGCCCTCTGTCGGTTGGTGTCGGCGGGCGCACACCGCAGCCGAACGCGACAAGCGACGGCACACACGGTGTCAGTTCCTGATTGTACTGGACAGGGGCTGTTTTGGCCGATTCTGCTTCGTGTGCGCGCCGTCGCGAGTGGGTGCCGGGTGACGCAGGGCGCGCGGCAGCCTGTTCGTGAACGAGGGCATCGCCGCGTCGGTCAGCGCGTCAGAGGCGGCTCGCGTACGGCACGGAGATGGGCCCGGGCGGCGGGCCTCGCGGTCACGCCGCTGCCGTGCCGCCCGGAGCGCTGTCGAGGCCGGTGGTGACGTCTTCGTTGAGCAGCTCGGTGATGGAACGCAACGTCTCGGGCGAGACGTCGCCGAGCAGACGTGCCGCGAAGGTGACCACCCGCTTCGCCCGCAGGCTTTTGACGAACGCGAGCTGGGAATCCACCCGTTCGGGCAGGTCGCCGCCGGTGCCGAGCAGGTAGGCCGGCGGAACGCGAAAGAACTCGCCGATGCCGGTCAGCAGCGCCGTGTCGGTCACGAGGGGGCCGTCGCCGGTGATCATGTAGCCCCAGCGGGCGCGGGACAACGAGATGCCCCGCTCGTTCAGGCCCTGTTCGATCTGCCGGTAGGTGTACGGGGTGTTGCCCTCGGCAACCACCACGTCCAGCAGCAGGGCGAGTTTGCGGGCCAATTCCAGCTGTGGGCTGACCGATGCGGGGCTGACCGATGCGGGGCTGACCCGTGCGGGGCTGACCCGTGCGGGGCTGACCGATGCGGGGCTGACCGGTGCGGGGCTGACCGGTGCGGTGTGCGGGGCGGAGGGGGCGAGGGCGGTGCCGTCAGACATGGATCACTTTCCGTTTACGGTGCTGGTGCTGGTGCTGGTGCTGGTGCTGGTGCTGGTACTGGTGCTGGTGTGACGGTCGGCGCCGGCGGGCGCGCGAGGCTCGACGGTGGCGCGGGCCTCTCGCTCGGCCCGGTCGAGGAGCGCCCGGTCGGCCGGCGAAACCGACAACGACGTATTGAACAGCAGGCTGTCGCGAATTTCGATGTGACGGCGGTGCAGGTGCTCGCCCGGAGCTTGCACCAGGGCGAGGGCCACGGGACTGAGGTGTGGTTCGAGGCTCAGTTCCGGGGCATCGCTGAGCAGTCGCGCCCAGAGCGGCGTGATCCGCCAGAGCAGCCGGCGATCACGCAGGTTCCGGCAGAGGGCGGCGAGTGCGTCGGTGGCGGCCGTGAGTCCCAGGCCGAGGGCGAGACAGATCGGGGCCAGCAGCAGGGCGAGGGTCAGCACCGTGCGCGGCCAGCCGCCGAAGACGAAGTCGTTGGAGAGCGTGGACTGCACGGCGCTGCTGAGACTGATCAGGGCGTAGACGAGCACGCCCAGACAGCCGACGATCACGAAGCCGAGGGAGAGGCGGGTCACGGTGCGGCGCTGCCGGCCGATGTCGGCCAGGCATGCGGAGGACACCGACACGGCGAAGACGGCCATCGCGATCCAGGTGGTGGAGGCGTACATCGTGTAGTCCCAACGCGACAGGAAGGACTGTGAAATATTGTCGGTCACGCGCCAGTCGGCCGGGAAGAACAGCAGCGCCTGCGCCGCGACGATACCGCCGGCTCCGAGGGCGGTGGCCCGTTTGCGGGCGCGGGTGAGTCCCCGTTTGCCCACGGCTTCCTGCACGATCACGTCGAGCAGCGCCACCGCCACGATGGCCAGGGCATGAAAGAGAAAGTAGGTGGCGTTGCGGCCGCCCAGCCAGGCATCGACGGTGTTGTAGACCGTCTGAGGCTGCAGGCTCATGGTGAGGGCGAACACCGCCAGAAACCAGAGCAGCGGGCGGCGGCGTTTGCGAACGGCCGAGGGGATGCAGACGGCGGCGGCGAGCCAGAGCACGCCCGAGACGGTGAAGAGCACAACCTCGGTCATCACAGCACCCGGCCGAACCCTGTTTGCGGTCCGTGCGACACGGCCCGTGCATCGTGGCGCAGGATCAGCGCCAGCCGGTCGCCGACAGCCTCAGCAAGGGCTTCCTGCTCGTCGGTGAACCGGTCGCGCGCGAGCGCGTACACGATGGCGTCGAGCGGTATCAGCGGTGCCAGCAGGGCGACCCGTTCGGCCGGAAGGAGTATTTTGTGCTGCTGCAGAATCATGTGACCGAATTCGTGGTTGATGAACTGCTGACGGTGCACGACGGAGTCGGTGGGGGCGTAGTGGATGCGTTCATAATCCTCGCCGGCGATCTCGATCCAGAGTCCGCAGACGCCGTGGGCGAGCATGCTCGGGGTGGCCTCCCGAATGACGATTCTCTTGCCGCGCAGCGTTTCCATGTGCCGGTGCAGGGTGGCTGCCGTGAGGGGGCGTGGCAGCGCAAGATCCTCGACCAGCCGGCGTGCGCGCGTTCGGCGTTGTTCCCCGTACATCGGTTCCCCCCAGGTGTGACGAATCCGCCCCGTTCGTGGTCGGCGGATTGGTGTCACGCACGTCCAAGTTATCGGGTCATTCGGGTGGATCAGGCATTCTCGACAAAGAAATTGCTCTGGTCGGCAAAAACGGGTCAGCACCCCGCTATGGTGGACATGTCCAATCGAACTTCTCGTGAGGAGCCAATTCTCGTGTTCAGCGTTGATCAGGGTCTTTTTTCTGGAGTGCGCCGTCGGGTCGAAACCCGGGTACGGCGGGTTTTGCGCGCTGACCGGGGCGTTCTGCGGGCGGTCCCGCCGGGTGACGGCATCGAACCCGATGCCGTCTGGGACTGGTTGCGCGGCATGCTGCCCACCGAAATCAGCCAGTGCGCCGAGATCACCTGCGACAGCTGGAACAATCCGCGCCTGCGCGTGCACATCCTCACCGATGCGGACGGCCAGTTGATCGTCGCCAACCGTGCCGTGCTGCGCGAAGTGATGCGCATCATCTATTCCGGCGCGACCGTCGTGGTGCAAGTCTGTTCCACCGACGAGACCGCAGGCCGCGCTGCCCCCGCGACGATCCGCATCTGGCTGTTCAACCGTCACGGCCCGCGCGCGGTGGAGGCCGACACCGTGCAGGACATTCTGCTGCCCGATGAACGAAACGCGTATTCGGAGTCGGGTGCGCACTTCGAGACGGGCTGGCGCATCACCGGGGAACCCGGCGGGGGAATGGCGGCACGTCGCGGTGACCGCGCCGGCTCGGCGCACCAGCCCTGGTGGCCGACCGCGACTCAACTGCGCGCCTGAGCGGCGCTACTCGCGAATGCGCACGGCGGTTTCGCGCAGGTACTGGTCGACCCGGGCATAGGCGTCGCGGGTGAGGGCTCTCCACAGCTGTACCGCCAGGTGCGGGTCTTCGGCCTCGAGTTCGTTGATGGCGTCGGCGCTGAGAACCATCAGGTGTACCGGACCGTCGGCCTTCTCGGTGGTCTCCTGGCGGTCGTCGCTGCCCAGGGCGAGTTCCCCGAACGTCATGCCCGCGCTCAGCGTGGTCAGTTTGACCCGACGACCGTCCAGGCCGGTGACGATCGTGTTGATGGTGCCCGAGACGATGAAGTAGACGCCGCCGAAGCGCTGGCCGACCCGGCGCACAATGTCGCCGTCGTCGTGGTGCTGTTCCTCCATGCGCGATTCGAGAGCCCCGATGGCTTCCGGGCTCAGCGCGCTCAGGGCAGGCGAGTGCCGTACGCTCACCGGTTTGGCGTGGCTCAGGTCGGGCGCGTACCTTGCGATCAGCCGGTTTTCGGCGTATTCCACCGCGACGCTCCGGGCGTCGAATGCCTGCACGGGGCCCATCGTGGCGCGAATCTCGGTGGTGACGACGTCATCGCCGATGAGGAGCAGTTCGCGGTCGGCCGCGACGAGGCTGCGTTCGAGGTCGGTGAGCATGCGCTGCGCCACGGCCCCGACCCGGTCGACTCGGCGCAGGTCGAGCATCACGATCTCCGCCTCGTCGGGCAGGTCGCAGACCTCGTGCAGCAGGCTTTCGGTGCCGGTGAAGAGCAGTTCCCCGGTGAGCTCGATGATCCGGGCACGGTGGCCGTGCTCAGTGAGCACGGCCACCGCTGCTTCGGGGCGACGGATGCCGGAGGGGGAGTGGGCGATGTCGCTCGCAGTGCGAATCGTGGAACGACCATGGCGGGCTGAGCGCACGAAGTGCAGCTCCAGCTCTCGGGAGATGCGCTGCGTCGCGGCGATGCCGCGCACACTGTTGCCGTGCGCGTCGAGACGGGGCGAGAAGACGGCCAGGCCGATCTGACCGGGAAGCACCGTGAGGGTGCCGCCGCCGACGCCGGACTTGGCGGGCATGCCCACCTGAGTCACCCAGGACCCGGCATCGTCGTACATGCCCGACGTCATCATGACGGACAGCACCCGCTGCACGGGAGCAGCGGCCATGGCCTCTTTGCCGGTGAGGGGATTGGTGCCGCCGTTGGCCAGGGTCGCCGCCATCACGGCCAGGTCGCGGGCGGTGACCTGCACCGAGCACTGCCGCAGGTAGTTTTCCAGAGCGGTGCTGGGGGCATCCTCGATGATGCCGAAAGAGCTCAGCAGGTAGGCGAGGGCGTGGTTGCGGTCGCTGTGGCGCAGCTCGGCTTCAAAAACGCGCTCGCTCACCGCGAGGTCGCGGCCGGCGAAGTCCGACAGGCAGCCCACAATGCGTTTGATGCTCGACCGCCCCCCGGACCCTTTGATGAGGCTCGTCACCGCCAGTGCACCGGCGTTGATCATGGCGTTGTCGGGGCGGCCGCTGCCCTGTGCGAGGGAGATCTCGTTGAACGGGTCACCGGACGGTTCCACGTCGACTTTCTCGTCGACGGCGTCGAGGCCGAGGTCGCCCAGAGCGATGCCGTAGCTGAACGGCTTGGAGATGGACTGCAGGGTGAATTCGGTTCGGGTGTCACCGACCTCGTAGACGTGGCCGTCGGCGGTGGCCAGGGCGATGCCGAAGTAGTCCGGGTCGGTTCCGGTGGGGGCGCCGCCGGGGCTGTAGATCGTGCCGCTGTTCAGCTCAGAGAGTTGCGCGTGGAGCTGGCGCAGGTAACTCTCGACCGGTGATTGCATTGACTCAGTTTAGGTTGGGTGGGAGATCTCAGAGTCCCACGGCCATGCGCACGCCGAGGGTCAGCATCACGGCGGCGATGAGGGCGTCCAACACCCGCCAGGACCCGGGGCGGGCGAAGAATCGGCGCAGCAGCCGGGCGCCGAAACCGAGGCTGATGAACCAGAGAAAGCTCGCCGTGATCGCGCCGGCACCCCACCACCAGCGTTCGGCCTCGCCCTGCTGGTTGGCGACGGAACCCAGAAAGACGAGCGTGTCGAGGTAGACGTGCGGGTTGAGCCAGGTCAAGGCCACAGTGGTGACAACGGCCGTTCGGGTGCTGACCCGCACGGTGCTGC
>JAWOHA010000003.1:0-12715 GCA_046496385.1 Cryobacterium sp.
GCCGGGGAAGGTCCCGGTACCGCACCCCGGCGAAGGTCGCCGTTCCGCTGGTGGCGTCGACCAGTCCCAGCAGAATGCGCAGGCTCGTCGTCTTGCCGGCGCCGTTGGGGCCGAGAAAACCGGTGACCCGTCCCGGTTCCACGGTGAAGGACAGATCGGTGACCGCCGCTGTGGCGGCGAAGCGCTTGCTGAGATGACTGAACTCGATCACGGTTCCGGTCGACATACGGCCCCTTTCGTGTGCCGTCACCCTAGACCGAACGGGGCCCGCCGGGCGAAATGCATCGGCAGCCCGGGAACGCAGAGACGGCCGCCGGTCACCCGCAGCGAAGCCGCCCGGGGTACGCTCGATCCAGATCAATAGACACCATGTGGTCCACGCGAAGAAAGGTTGCTATGTGCCGTCTGCTGGGGTACGCCGCCCCGTCTGAGCGCACCACCCGCACGGTGCTCCGCGGCAACCAGAGCGCGGTCTTTCAAGACATGACCCAGCTGCACAAAGACGGCTGGGGCAGCGCCTGGCTCGGTGCCGCGCCGCTCGTGCTCGACGGGCCGGGCGGCGACACGGTCGTTCCCGCGGTCGGCAGCGACCCGCTCATCACCGTGTACAAGGAGCGCTCGCCCGAGACCGGCGCCGGCGACGCGCGCCTGACCCAGGCCCTTGCCGAGCGCACGTCCCGCTCCCAGATCGTGCACCTGCGCATGGCCACCGACGGCATGGCCTGCCACGCGGAGAACACGCATCCGTTCTTGGCGGAGGGGGTGGCCTTCGCGCACAACGGCTCGCTGATGCCCGCCGCCGACATCGATGCGCACATCAGCCCCGGCATTCTCGCCGGGCTGCGGGGCGACACCGACAGCGAACGCTACTTCGCGGTGATCCGCAGCAAACTCGCGACCGGGCACACCCTGTTCGAGGCGGTGTGCCGCACCGTGGCCGAACTGCGCCCGCTGTTTCCCGACGCCAGCATGAACGCCCTGATCCTCTCCGACGACTGCCTCGTGGCGGTGCACGCCAGCGCCAACGCCGAGGTGCCGCACGACCTGTTCGACTCAAGCGGCATCAGCGAGCAGAACCTGCCGCAGGACCACCGCACCGCGTATTACCTGATGCGCCGCCGCACCCTCGACGACGGCACCGTCATCTTCGCCTCGAGCGGGCTCGACATCGTGGGCTGGGACGCGCTGCCGGCCGAAAGCGTCACCATGGTCGACCTGGCCACCCTCGAGACCCGCACGGCCATTCTCGCCACCGCCTGATTCGGCTGCGGCTGTAGCTGTGGCTGTGGCTGTCGCTGTCGCTGTCGCTGTGGCTGCGGACGCGGTGGCGCCGGCGCCGTGCCGTGCCGTGCCGTGCCGTGCCGGGCGCCCGGGGTCCAGACGTGTTCGGCTAGGCGTCGAGAGCCTCGGTGAGCTTGCCGGTGGCCACATCGAACACGAAGCCGCGCACCGAGTCGGTGAACGGAATGAACGGGCTCGCCTTGATGCGCCGGATGGACTGGATGACGTCGGTGGCCGGGTCGGTGAAAGACTCGGCGGCCCACGGCGGCCGGATTCCGGTGTCGGCCACGATCGACGCCTTGAACTGGTCGTCCGTGAAGGTCAGCATTCCGCAGTCGGTGTGGTGGATCAGGATGATCTCGGTGGTGCCGAGCAGGCGCTGGCTGATCGACAGCGACCGGATCTCGTCTTCGGTGATGACTCCGCCGGCGTTGCGGATGACGTGGGACTCGCCCTCGTTCAGGCCGAGCGCCCGGTAGACATCGAGGCGGGCATCCATGCAGGCCACCACCGCCAGGTGCTGCGACGGCGGCAGCGGCAGCGGGCCGGTGAAGCCGGCGGCATAGGTTTCGTTGTTCTTCAGGAGCTGGTCGGTGATTGTCATGGCGCACCTCGGGTTCGGGTTGGGGTTCACAACGTGATGAGACAAGATTTGCATGCACACACATCAGAAGTCGAGGACAGCGTCACGCGGGGTCACGCCCCGAGCACACCGCCCCGGTCTCGCGGGCGCGGCGGCGGGCGGTGTGGTGGCGGCGGGCGGTGTGGCAGGCTGATCCGATGAGCCCTGCATCCGATCCGTGCCGGCATACGTTCGGCGGCGCCGCGCTGTCGGTGCGTGCGGCCCGGCCGGACGAGTACCCGCACGTCGCCGACCTGGTGGTGCGCGGCTTTCTCGACGGGCCGTACGGTCATCTGCCGGTCTCGCCGCAACGGTCCGCGCTGCTGGCCGACTCCGCCGGGCGCGCCGCCGCCGGCGCGCTGCTGGTGGCCGTCGACACCGCCGCCGACGCCCGTGCCGATGCCGGCGGCCCGGCCGCTGCGGTGCTGGGCACCCTCACCCTGCTGCGCCCGGGAACGCCCGCGAGCCGGCTGGCCCGGCCCGACGAGGCGGAGCTGCGCATTCTCGCCGTGGCCAGCGCCGCCCGCGGCCACGGCGTGGGGGAGGCTCTCGTGCGCGGCACTTTCGCGGTGGCCGCCGGGTGGGGCGCCCGGGCCGTGGTGCTCGACACCGGGCCGCTCAACCACCCCGCGCAGCGGCTCTACGAACGTGTCGGCTTCGTGCACCTCGTCGAGCGAGGCCTGGCCGATGAGAACCCGCTGATCGGTCAGGCCCTGGTGTATTCCTACCGCCTGGGCTGACAGCCCGAGCCTGGTCAGGCGCTCTGAGCGGGCCGGCCCGCCACGGTCGTGAAGGAGCGGTTGTGGTACAGCAGCGGGGACTCATTTTCGAGAAACCGGCCCCGCTCGATGTCGAGCACGATCATGGCGTTCAGGTCGAGCAGGGTCTGGTGGCTGACCCGGGTGATGAGCACGGTGACCGCGTCACGCAGAATGGGCAGGCCGAGCTCGTCGCTGTACCAGTGATCGCCCCTGAAACGCTCCGCCGTGGTGGTCGCGAAGCGACGTGCGAGCCCCTGGCCGGCGTCATCGAGAAAATGCACCGCCAGCCGAGACCCGATCGCCACCGCAGGCCAGCTCGACGCCGACTGGGCGATGTTGAACGTGGCGCGCGGAGGCTGGGCCGACAGTGACGCGAGCGACGTGGCCGTGAAGCCGACAGGGTCGCCCGCGGGGGTGAGACCGGTGATGACCACCACGCCGCCCGGATGGCTGCGGAACGCCTTGATGAAGGACTCCTCCGGCGTATCGGTTCCGGGGCTCGCGGGGGGTCGTGCGGGGGCGAGCGAAGACAAGGGCGTGAACGACATG
Organism: Cryobacterium sp.; assembly: GCA_046496385.1. Classification (GTDB taxonomy): domain Bacteria; phylum Actinomycetota; class Actinomycetes; order Actinomycetales; family Microbacteriaceae; genus Cryobacterium. Next base: position 3,214 of record JAWOHA010000003.1, read on the forward strand.
CGGCAACGCTAGCGGCCCCTGTCCGGCGGGCGCAGGGCGGCCGCAACGCGGAGTAACAGGCGCAGCGCCGGGGTGCGGGCGGGGTGCCGGCGCCGGTCAGCCGTGTGCCCGGCAGGCCGGCGCGGTCGCGGCGCAATCCGGGCAGACCACGAGCTGCTCCCGGCAGGAGAGGTCCGAGCAGTTCTGCATTCCGCTGGTGGCGGCGCCGCAGGTGCCGCAGCGGCCCAGCACGGTGGTGTGGTCGCTGAAATCCACCGACATGCGCTGGTCGAACACGTACAGCGAGCCGTCCCAGAGGCCGTCGTCACCGTAGGCCTCGCCGTAGCGCACAATGCCGCCCTCCAGCTGGTAGACCTCGTCGAAGCCGCGTGACGTCATCAGCCCGCTGAGCACTTCGCAGCGGATCCCGCCGGTGCAGTAGGTCACGATCGGCTGGTTCTTGAGATGGTCGTACTTGCCGCTGTCGAGCTCGGCCACGAAGTCGCGGGTGGTGGCCACATCGGGCACGACGGCATTGCGAAACTTGCCGATCGCGGCCTCGAAGGCGTTGCGTCCGTCGAAGAAGACCACCTCGTCGCCGCGTTCGGCCACGAGCTGGTGCAACTGCGCGGGGGCCAGCCGGGTTCCGCCGCCCACCACGCCGCCGGCATCCACCGTCAGCTCGCCCGGCGCGCCGAAACTCACGATCTCCTCGCGCACCTTCACCACGAGGCGGGGAAAGTCCCGGCTGCGACCGGTGTCGTCGAGGCCGGTGCCCTCACTCCATTTGAAGTCGATGTTGCGAAAGGCGGGATAGTCGTGGGTCTTGCGAATGTAGCGCTTGAGCGCCGGCAGATCGCCGCCGAGGGTGCCGTTGAGACCGTCGGGGGAGATCAGAATACGCCCGCGCAGCCCGAGCGCTTCGCAGAGGTCGCGCTGCCACAACCGCACGGCGTCGGGATCTGTGAGCGGAGTGAAGACGTAATACAGAAGAATCTTCGGAATGGCCACCAGAGCAGTGTAAGCACAGCACCGGCCCCCACCCGGCCCCCACCCGTCCCGTGCCCGGCTCCGGCGCCCGGCCCTGCCCGGGCGCAGCCGGCCTCGATACACTGCGGTGACCCCGCATCCGTTGCCAACCCGGAGGTTCGTCCGTGTCATCAGCCCTGCCCCGTCCCGCCGCATCGATCGACCCGCTCGAGAGGTTCGGAGCCGTTCCCCAGTTCACCCTCGAGAGTGCCGACATGACGCCCGGCGCCCCGCTCGCGGCGGCGCAGTTCAGCCCCGATGCCGGCGGCGGCGGGCAGTCCCCGCAGCTGTCCTGGTCGGGCTTCCCCGCCGGCACCCGGAGCTTCGCCGTGACCGTCTACGATCCCGACGCGCCGACCGGCTCCGGCTTCTGGCACTGGGCCCTCTGCAACCTGCCCGTGAACGTCACCGCGCTGGCCGCCGGCGCCGGCGCCGCGGGCAGCGCACACCTCCCCGAGGCGGCGCGGGTGCTGCGCAATGAACTGCGCGAGGCCGGATTTGCCGGAGCAGCCCCTCCGGAAGGCACCGGAACCCATCGATACCAGTTCATCGTGCACGCCGTCGACGTACCCGTGCTCGATCTCGACCCGGAGTCCACCCCGGCCGTGCTGGGCTTCAACCTGCACTTTCACACGCTTGCCCGCGCGGTGCTCGAAGCGACCGGTGCGTTCGGGGGCGCCGGCAGCTGACCTGAGTTTCTCTCAGCCCGTTCACGGGCGTGCGACCTAGGTTCGTCAGGTGATCCAGAACCCCCGCAGTACGCCGTGACCGACACGAAGCCCCCGGTCCGAACCGGCCCGGCACCCGACACGAGTCGTGAAGCACCGTCCCGGACGGGCACCCACCGGCACCGGGAAACCGCACTGTCCCGGGTGCCGGTGTGGATGTGGCGTGCGCTGATGCTGCGTTTGGAGCCCGGGGAACAGCAGCGGACTCTGGCCACCTCGATCACCAGCGTCGACTACCACTACGACCGGGACTACATCGGGGACGGCTCGCGGGACCACCGCCTCGACGTGCTCGTGCCGCGGGAGAAACCGGCATCGCTGCCCGTCTACGTCTACTTTCACGGCGGCGGCTGGACCTCGGGCGACAAGTCCCAGGTGACGAAGTACTGCGCGAGCCAGGCGGCGGAGGGCATGGTCGTCGTCAACGCCAACTACCGCACGGCCACCCGGTTTCAGCTGCGCCACATGATGCACGACGGCAACGCGGTGCTCGACTGGGTCGCCGAGCATATTGAGGAGTACGGCGGGGATCCCGGCCGTATCGTGCTCGGCGGCGACTCGGCGGGCGGACACATCGCGGCGCTGCTGACGGCGGCCACGTTCGACACCGAGCTGGCCGCGCACTACGGCATTCTGCCCGGCATCAGCCGGCACAATCTGCGCGGTCTCGTGCAGCACTGCAGCATCGCCGACCTGTCGGTGATGTTTGAGCGTGGTTTCGTGCTCAGCCTGAATTTCTTGCGCATGCTGCTTCCCGAACGCGGCCGCGGGCTGCACCTGCGCACGGCGGCACGGTTCATGTCCCCGATCGAGTGGATCGACAAAGGATTCCCCCCGGTGTTCGTGACCACCTCGGAACGGGACTACTTCTTCCGCTCCAACCTGAATTTCATCGCCGCGCTGCGGCGGCAGTCGGTTCGCGTGGACACCCTGATCTATTCCCGCAGTCGGGTCAACACCCGGCACACCTGGCAGCAGGACTCCCGGCATCCGGAATCGCAGGAGGTGTACCGGCGGCTGGGAGGGTTCGTGCGACGGGTCACGGCCTCTCTGGCGGCCCCGCTACGGGTGGTTGCGGTTGCCCCGCTGGCCATGGCGGCCCAACGCCCCTGACCGAACTCGTGCCGCCTGGCCATCGCGCAACGGGGCGCATCCGGATTAAAATGCCGGAGCGGTCTGGTTCGGTTCGCCGCGTCGTCGGGTCTCAGTCAGGAGAAAAAATGAGCGATCCACAGTCCGCCGGGTCCGCCGGGTCCGCCGGGTCCGCCGGGTCCGCCGGGTCCGCCGAGGTCGCCGTCGCGCCGCCGACCCTGCACAAGGGTCTCGCCGGGGTGTACGTCGACGTCACGGCGGTGTCCATGGTCAGCTCCGAGACCAATTCCCTGCTGTACCGGGGATACGCCGTGCAAGACCTCGCCGCACACTGCAGTTTCGAGCAGGTGGCCCTGTTGATCTGGGAGGGCGAGCTGCCCTCGCCCGAGCGGCTGACCGCGTTCGAAGCCGAAGAGCGCACCTCGCGGGCGCTCGCCGCCAACGTGCGTCGCGCCATCGACGACCTGCCGCTCACGGCGCATCCGATGGATGTCTGCCGCACCGCCGTGAGCATCATCGGCGCGAATGACCCGGACGCCGCCGACGACTCTGCCGAACACACCCTGTGGGCCGCCCGCAAGCTGTTCGCGCAGCTGCCCGCGGTGATCGCCTACGACCAGCGGCGTCGGCACGGTTTGGCGCCCGTCGAGCCCCGTGAAGATCTCAGCTACCCCGAGAACTTTCTCTACATGACCTTCGGCGACATCGCCGACCCCGTGGTGGTCGAAGCGTTTCGGGTGTCCCTGATTCTCTACGCCGAGCATTCCTTCAACGCCTCCACCTTCACCGCCCGGGTGATCACGTCGACCCTGTCCGACGTGTATTCCGCCGTGACCGGGGCGATCGGTGCGCTCAAGGGGGTGCTGCACGGCGGCGCCAACGAGGCGGTGATGTGCACCTTCAGTGAGATCGGCAGCGCAGACCGGGTCGACGCGTGGCTGGAGGCGGCGCTCGCGGACAAGCGCAAGATCATGGGTTTCGGGCACCGCATCTACAAGAACGGCGACTCCCGCGTGCCGACCATGTACGCGGCCATGGTGCGCGTGCTGCAGCACGCCGGCCGGTCGGATCTGCTCGCCATGTACGACGCCCTGGAACAGGGCATGGCGCACCGCACCGGCATCCAGCCCAACGTGGACTGCCCGGCCGGTCCGGCGTATCACGTGATGGGTTTCGACACCGCGACGTTCACCCCGATCTTCGTCGCCGCGCGAGTGGTCGGCTGGACCGCCCACGTGCGAGAACAGCGTGACGCGAACGCCCTCATCCGCCCCCTGTCCGTGTACCGGGGAGCCGGGCAGCGGCCCGTCGCCGAGGCGGATCGACGCTACTGATCACACCGACCCGATAGCCTCGGTCGATGCACATGTTCTTCCGCACGCTCCTGCACGTTCTCCTCTCGCGATTCGGACCGCGGCTGGGCCACTTCGATGTGGCGCGCACGAAGTTCATCACGCTGCCGACCGACCAGGACATTCTGCGGCACATGAACAACGGCGTGTATCTGTCGATCATGGACATCGCCCGGTTCGACATGCTGCACCGTACCGGCGTGTGGGCGCTCTTTCGGGCCCGCGGCTGGTACCCGGTCGTCGTGGCCGAGACCATCAGCTTTCGCAAGTCGCTGACGCTCGGGCAGCGGTTCACGGTCGAGTCGCGCATTCTCGGGTTCGATGACAAAGCCGTCTACGTGGAGCAGCGCTTCGTGCGACCCGACGCCGCGGGCAAGCCCGAGATCTACGCCCAGGGCTTCATCCGGGGCCGCTTTCTCAAGCGCACCGGGGGCATCGTGAGCATCACCGAGCTGCTCGCCGCCCTCGACGTGGCACCGGACCAGGTCACGGTGCCGCCGTGGCTGCTGGAGTGGAGCACCGACGTCGCCATGCCGGCGACCCGTGCTCCTGCCCCGAGCCTGTGGCTGTGAGCGCGCCCGGTCGGGTCAGCGCGAGGGTGCCGTCACGATGAGATCCTTGTAGAACTGGGCGTGGGCGGGGTAGTAGTGCTCCCACTGCGGCAGCGGGGCCCCGGTGTGCACGGCCATGAGCCGGTCCAGGTAGTAGTCCCAGCCCGGCCCGATGGTGCTCGCCTCGGAACGGTTGCGCAGTCGCTGCCCGAAGGTGAGAGTGGTCAACCCGTCACCTTCGACAAGGTGGAACGTGGCACGCCAGGCGTCGTCGCCGGTGCCGAAATCCCCGGTGAAGCGGTGCGGCGGGGTGCACTCCAGAATCGTGACGTACTGCCATTCGGCGTCGGGTTCCGCCGACATGCGAAACCGCACCGCGCCGGACTCCGGCAGCCCGGTGTACGTGCCGATCCACTTCTCGAGTTCCCGCGGCCGGGTCATGCTCGCCCAGACGCGTTCAATCGGCTGGGTGAACAGCCGGTTGATCATGAGGTACAGGCCGTCGTCTCGCTGGGCGAGCCGACCGGTGGGCCGAGCTGTCATGGTGTCCTCCGCTGTGAGTGAAACCCGATTCTGACCTCAGGTTAGGCCTTTTGCCCGTCCGCGTCGAGGCCGCAGGACCCGGGTCAGGGCCGCGGCCACCCGGACCGCGGCCACCCGGGCCGCGGTCACCCGGGCCGCGGTCACGCCGCGAAACTCGCCGGTCCGTTCAGGCGGGCGGTGGCAGCGGGTTCGCGCGGGTGGGTGCGGCCACCTTGTCTACCGCCCGGACCAGGGCGGCCCGCACCGCGAGCACTCCGGGCCGGCTCGCGCTGGAGCGCCGGGCCGCCGAAAACAGCGTGCGGTGCGGCGAATCCGGCAGATCCAGCAGCCGCAGCGCCGGCGCCCGGCCCGCCCAGACCAGATCGGGCAGCAATCCCACGGCATTGCCCGATTCGATGAAGCGAATATGGGCCATCAGGTCCGCCGTCTCGAACCGGACATCCGGGTCGAACCCGGCGGCCCGGCACAACTGCGTGGCCCACTGCCGGCTGGCGGTGCCGGCCGGTTCCATCACCCAGGGCAGCGCGGCGGCATCGGACAAGGTGCGCACCCGGGGAAGATCGGGGCCGGGCAGGTGCGGGGGAGTCGCCAGCCGCAGGGCATCCGTCGCCAGAATCTCACGGTCCAGGTCGGGCCAGTGCGCCCGCGTGTAGCCGGGATACTGCTCGGCCAGCACCAGGTCGAAATCGCGCGCCGACACCTCGAACAGGCCGCGCTCCGGCTCCCGCTCGGTGACCTCCACCCGCAGCTGCGGGTAATCCTCAGCCAGATACGTCAACGCCCGGGGAATCACCGCGTGCGCCGCGGACTGGAACACCGCCACCCGCACGGTCCCCGACACGTTCGTGAGCGACGCGGTGATCTCCGCCTCGGCCTGCTCGAGCCGCTCCAGCAGGTGCGTCGTGTGCTCCACCAGAATCTCCGCCTGCGGGGTCAGTTGCACCCGGCGGCCGACCTTCTTGAGCAGCACCACGCCGACCTCTTTTTCGAGCAAGGCCAGCTGCTGGGACACCGCCGAGGGACTGTACGCGAGGGCTTCGGCCACGCCGGCGAGGGTGCCCCGAATCTTCAACTCGCGCAGCAAGCGCAGCCGACGCACATCCAGCATTCTGATGCCTTTCCGAAACCGCGGGGACTCACATCGGCAATATGCCGACAGCGCGGGCGAAACACGGGAGTGACCTGCGGAGATCCATCAATAATCCTAACGAATACCGTGCATTAAGAGTCGCTTTTGTTTAACGATGTTGCGGCCACAAACTAGGGATGCGGGTGATTCCCCGTGCGACCGAAAGGCTAGTCTCGTGACCATGACCAACCCGATTTCTTCCCGCGTTCAGAACGACCTTGGCGCACCGGTCGTGGCACTTGTGCGCAAGTGGCTGCAGGAGAGTTCCACTATCCCCACCGACGTCTCAGCCCAGCGGCTGGCCGGGGTTCTGAAAGACCCGAAAGGCCTCGACTTCACCGTCGGATTCGTCGACGGTGTGATGCGCCCGGAAGACAAGATGGTCGCCGGCTACAACCTGCAGAAGGTCGCCAAGCTGGCCCCCGAATTTCTGCCCTCCTACATGCGCGGCGCCATCGGCCTGGGCGGCGTGCTCGGCCCCGTGCTGCCCTGGGTCGTCATTCCCGCCGCACGCACCGTGCTGCGCCAGATGGTCGGCCACCTCGTCGTGGATGCCACACCCGACAAGCTCGGCCCCGCGATCACCGCCCTCACGGCCGCCGGCAACCGGCTGAACATCAACCTGCTCGGCGAAGCCGTTCTGGGTGAGACCGAGGCCGACAGCCGCCTGGCCGGCACCCGCGCCCTGCTCGAACGGCCCGACGTGGACTACGTCTCCATCAAGGTCTCCAACATTGCCAGCCAGCTGTCGATGTGGGCCTTCGACGATGCCGTCAAGCGCATCGTGGAACGTCTGACCCCGCTGTTCGAACTCGCCCTGGCCGCGCAGACCGACACCACTCCGGCCAAGTTCATCAACCTGGACATGGAGGAATACCGCGACCTCGACCTCACCATCGCGGTGTTCGAGACCATTCTCGACAATCCCAAACTGCTCGGCCTCGAAGCGGGCATCGTGCTGCAGGCCTACCTCCCCGACGCCCTCGGCGCACTGCAGGGCGTCACCCACTGGGCTCAGAAGCGCCGCGCCGCCGGCGGAGCGCCCGTGAAGGTGCGCGTCGTCAAGGGCGCCAACCTGCCCATGGAGCAGGTCGACGCCGCCGTGCACGACTGGCCGCTCGCCACCTTCGGCAGCAAGCAGGACACCGACACCAACTACAAGCGCGTGCTGGACTGGGCGCTCACCCCGCAGAACACGGATGCCGTCAAGATCGGCGTCGCCGGACACAACCTCTTCGACGTGGCCTGGGCGCACCTGCTCTCGGTTCAGCGTGGCGTAGACGACCGCGTCGAATTCGAGATGCTCCTCGGCATGGCGACCGGCCAGGCCGCCGCCGTCAGCCGTGACGTGGGACAGCTCTTGCTGTACACGCCCGTTGTGAACCCCGCCGAATTCGACGTGGCCATCACGTACCTGATCCGCCGCCTCGAAGAGAACGCCAGCCAGGACAACTTCATGTCCGCCGTCTTCGAGCTCACCGAGCAGCCGGCTCTGTTCGAGCGGGAGAAGAATCGCTTCCTCGCCTCCCTCGACGCCCTCACCCTGACCGTTCCCCGGCCGAACCGCCGCCAGGACCGGTTCGCCGCATCCGAGCTGCGTGCCCGTGAGCTCAAACTCGCCAAAGAACCCGCCGCCCCGGTCGTGGAACCCGACCCGAACCTGACCGCGCTGCTGCTCGGCATCACTCGCGGGTCCAGCGCGCTGCCGCAGGGCTTTCGCAACGAACCCGACACCGACCCCTCGCTTCCGGCCAACCGGGCCTGGGCGAGCCGCATCCTCGCCCGTGTCGACACGTCGGATCTGGGCTGTGACACCATCGCCGCCGCCCGCATCGACAGCGTCGGCTTTCTCGACGGTGTCATCGACACCGTCGTGCGTGCCGGGACCGCATGGGGCGAGAAGACCGGCGCCGAACGCGCCGCGGTGCTGCACCGTGCCGGCCTCGCCCTGGCCGCCAACCGTGACCGTCTCATCGAGGTGATGGCGTCCGAAACCGGCAAGACCATCGCCGAGTCCGACCCCGAGGTCAGCGAGGCCATCGACTTCGCGCACTACTACGCGGAACGGGCCAAGGACCTCGACCACGTGCAGGGGGCCACCTTCGTGCCGTCCAAGCTGGTCGTCGTGACCCCGCCGTGGAACTTCCCCGTCGCCATCGCCGCCGGCGGCGCCCTCGCCGCGCTGGCCTCCGGCTCCGGCGTCATCATCAAACCCGCCAGCGCCGCCCAGCGCAGCGGCGCGATCGTGGTGGAGGCGCTCTGGGAGGCCGGCGTGCCCCGTGACGTGCTGTACCTCGTGGACTTCGCCAACCGCGACCTCGGTCGGCACCTGCTCTCGCACCCCGCAGTGGACCGGGTCATCCTCACCGGTGGCTACGAGACGGCCGAACTGTTCCGCTCGTTCCGCACCGATCTGCCCCTGCTCGGTGAGACCAGCGGCAAGAACGCCCTCATCGTCACCCCGTCGGCGGACTTCGACCTCGCCGCCGCCGACGCCGTCAAGAGCGCCTTCGGCCACGCCGGGCAGAAATGCTCCGCCGCGAGCCTGCTGATCCTGGTCGGCTCGGTCGCCAAGTCCAAGCGCTTCCTCGGCCAGCTCATCGACGCCGCCACGTCGATGAAGGTCGGCTACCCGAGCGACCCGACCAGCCAGATGGGACCGATCATCGCCCCGGCCGAGGGCAAGCTGCTCGACGCCCTCACCAACCTGGGCGCCGACGAGGAGTGGCTCGTCGAACCCAAACAGCTCGACGACACCGGCAAGCTGTGGTCGCCCGGAATTCGCACCGGGGTCACCCCCGGCTCCTACGCGCACCTCACCGAGTTCTTCGGGCCCATGCTGGCAGTGATGCACGCCCGCACGCTGGAGGAGGCCATTCACCTGCAGAACATGGTGGACTACGGCCTCACCTCCGGCCTGCACTCCCTGGACTCCGACGAGCTGGCCCTGTGGCTGGAGACCGTCGAGGCCGGCAACCTGTACGTGAACCGCGGAATCACCGGCGCCATCGTGCAGCGCCAGCCCTTCGGCGGATGGAAGAAATCGGCTGTGGGCCCCGGCACCAAGGCCGGCGGGCCGAACTACCTCTACGGCTTCGG
>JAWOHA010000029.1:0-7531 GCA_046496385.1 Cryobacterium sp.
GTGACGCTGGGGGAGTTGGACCAGGCCGAGATCGACGGGTTGGTGTTCATGCGCGAGGAGGAAAAGTTGGCGCATGACGTCTACACGCTGCTGTACGCGCAGTGGGGCCTGGCCGAGTTCAGCAACATCGCCGCGAGCGAGGAGCGCCACACCGAGAGCATTCTCAACCTGCTGAACCGCTACGGCATCGACGATCCCACGGAGGGGCTGGGCGCCGGCGAGTTCCGGTGCCAAAGATACCGCTGCGGTTCTCGCCGCGCCCGCGGACAAGGTGCCGCTGGCCGACCGCACCGGCATGGCCTACATGAACACCACGCTCACCCGCGGTCGGGCCGAAATCATCGTGACTGCCACGGGGATGCAGACCGAGGTCGGTGCGATCGCCGCACTGCTCTCCAGTGGCGAGGAGCCCAGGACCCCGCTGCAGATCCAGCTGGATTCGCTGGGCAAGCGCATCGCGCTGATCGGCGGCGTCGCCATCACCGTCTACGTGATCATCGCCCTCATGCGCGGTGGTGCGCCGGGCGACCTGGCGCTCGCCGCAGTGGCTCTCGTCGTGGCCACGGTGCCTGAAGGCCTGCCGGCCGTTCTCGCGTTGACCCTCGCGCTCGGCGCCGCCCGGATGGCCCGGCGCGGCGCCATCGTGAAGCGGCTCGCGTTGGTGGAGACGCTGGGCTCGGCCACGGTCATCTGCAGCGACAAGACCGGTACGCTGACGCTGAACCAGATGACCGCCCGCGCACTGGTGCTGACCGGCCGTCGCCTGCGCATCGCCGGTGAGGGATATCTGCCGCACGGCGCCATCGTTGATGAAGCCACCGGGCAACCCGCAGACAACGCCGGGCGACTGCTCGAACCGCTCGTCTTGTGCAGCGACGCAACCCTCACCTCTGTGGAGGACGAGGGCCGGCCTGGCATCGTCGGCGACCCCACCGAGGGCGCGCTGGTCGTCGCGGCCGCGAAGGCCGGAATCGACGCCACGACGCTGCGGGCGGCGCATGCCAGGGTCGCCGAGCTCCCCTTCGACAGCGCCCGCAAGTTCATGGCCACCGCACATGAGGAGAACGGCCGGGTGCGGGTCTACGTCAAGGGCGCGCCCGACGTGCTTCTCGAGCGAAGCACGGCGATGATCACGCCTGACGGAGTCCGCGACATCGACGCCGCAGACCGGCTACGGCTGGCAGCCGAGGTGTCTCGTCTTGCCTCCGGGGGCCTCCGAGTGCTGGCCGGTGCCACGACGCTGCTGGCCGGTCTGCCCGCCGACGATGACCGGGCAAGGGCTGACGCCCTCGAGGGGGGACTGACCGGTCTGACCCTGCTGGGCTTGGTGGGCATCGCCGATCCGCCCCGCCCGCAGGTGAAGGACGCCATCACGCTGGCTCACCGGGCGGGGATTTCGGTCAAGATGATCACCGGCGACCATCGAGAGACCGCCTCCGCGATCGCCGAGGAATTGGGCATTCGAGGCGACGTGGTCACGGGCGCCGAGCTGGACCGTATGACCCTGGTGGAGCTGTCGGATCGCGTGGAGAGTATCGGGGTGTTCGCCCGAGTCGCTCCGGAGCACAAGGTCGCCATCGTCAGGGCGTTGACCGACCGCGGGCACGTGACGGCGATGACCGGAGACGGCGTCAACGATGCGGCGGCGCTGCGTTCGGCGCACATGGGCGTGGCCATGGGGATCACGGGCACCGAAGTGACCAAGGAAGCCGGTGACATGATCCTCACCGACGACGACTTCACCACCATCGTCGCCTCGGTCCGTGAGGGCCGGTCAATCTACGACAATGTGGTCAAGTTCGTCCGCTTCCAGCTGTCGACCAACATCGGCGCCATCCTCTCCTTCCTCGGCGCGACCGTCGCCGGGCTGGTGGCGCCGCTGACGGCCATTCAGGTGCTGTGGGTCAACATCATCATGGATGGCCCGCCGGCCATGGCCCTCGGCGTCGACCGGCCCCGGCCAGGGTTGATGGATGACCAGCCACGCCGCTCCGACGAACGAATCCTCAACCTGACTCGGCTGATCGGCATGGTGCGTGCGGGTGCCATCATGGCGATCGGCACCCTGTCGGTGCTGGCGCTGAGCGAAGGGGCCTACGGCCTCTCAGTGGCGACCACCATGGCCTTCACCACCTTCGTGCTCTTCCAATTCTTCAACGCGCTCAATAGCCGGGCCGAGCGGCAGACGGTTTTCACCAGTTACCTCTTCACCAACCGCTGGCTCTGGTTCTCCCTCGCGGCGGTCGTTATCCTGCAGGTGCTCGTGGTGCAGGTTCCTCTCCTGCAAAGCGTCTTCGACACCAGTTCGCTGTCCGCTTCCCAGTGGCTGATCTGCTCTGCGGTAGCGTCGTCCATCCTCGGCATCGAAGAAGCGATCAAGCTCGCGCGACGGGCGGTGAGCGAGCGCTGAGACGTGCGAGGCGGTTGACCTGTCGTCCGGGCGCCGTCCGGTCGTGACCACGACCGGACGGCGCCGGCCTATGATGCGCGGAAGGAGGGGAGCCCGGCTTGCATCCAGGCCGTTGTTCCCCCGATGACGTTCACCGTGTCCACACCGGTCGCTGCGAGCGAAACCGCCGCGAGTCCACTTCGGCGGCCCGATTGGCAGATGAGGTACACCGGCTCTCCGCGCGGGATATCCGATGCGCGACTCAAGACCTCACCGAGTGGGATGGAGATGGCTCCATCGGCGTGGCCTGCCGCGTATTCGTCTGATTCCCGTACGTCCACGAGTACGGGGGAGTCGATCTGAGCAAGGTCAAAGACGCTGATTTCTTTCATGGTCTTACTTCGTCTTCGGCGATCTGATCAGGAAGAGACGGTTTCTCGGGCCTGAGCCTGAGCCTGGGCCTCCCACGCGAGATAGCTGCCTTCCAATTCCACAACATCGAACCCCTGCGCCCTCATCATGCTCGACACAACCGAGCTGCGCAGTCCGCTCTGGCAGTAGGCGATGATGGGGCCGTTCTTCGGGAGTGTTTCAAGATTCCACAGCACGCGTCCGCCGTGCAGCTGCTCGGATCCCGGAATGGCTCCTGCAGCATGTTCGCTTTTGGCGCGCACATCGAGGAGAAGGGCCCGCGGAGCGTCGTCGAGATCGTCAACGGTCACCACCTTGGGGATCGTGAGCTCGAAACCGCTGAGATCGGTCACGAAGCCGCTCGTCGTGTCGATGCCCACTCGCACCAGATGGTCTGAGATTTCCTGCGCCGAGCCGAGGTCGGGGGCGAGCACGACGATGGGCCGTGCATCCGTCGCTGGATTGATCGCCCACGATGCGTAGGTGGCGATCTTCCCCGGCGCCGGCACGTTCAGAGCGCCGAGCGGAGTCCCTTCATGGACCTCGCTGCTGGAGCGCGTGTCGATGAAGTTGATGGAGCCGCTGCGCAGCTCGCTCGCGACCTGTGCGCCGTCACGTTCAACGAGAGTCGGCCGTTCGCCCATGACTGCGGCGCCTGCCCTGTTCTGAGTCTTCATGCGGCCGAAGTAGAACGGAGCATCGGGCTGGCCGTCCAGGAGCTCGGTGATGAAACCCTCCTCGTCATCGGCCGCGAGGTAGGGACCCCACCACGAATACAGACGTTCGTAACCGACGGTGCTCGAGGGGACGGCGCCCAGTGCTTTTCCGCAGGCGCTTCCCGCTCCGTGCCCGGGATGGACCTGAATGTGATCGGGCAGAGTGAGGAACTTGTCGCGGAGCGACGCGAACATCTGCTTGGCGCCGATGAATCGCGTGTCTTGGCCGCCAGCGGCTTCATCGAGAAGGTCGGGGCGTCCGAGGTCACCCGCGAAGACGAAGTCACCCGACAGCAAGTACCCGGGATCATCGGTGAGCGCGCCGTCGATGACCAGAAAAGAGAGATGCTCCGGGGTGTGTCCGGGCGTGTGGAGAGCTCTCAGCTTGATGTTCCCCACGGTGATGGCGTCTCCGTCGTGGAGGCGTTCCGCCTCGAACCGGTACTGCCAGTCGTCGCCGCCCTCGCCCGACACGTACAGGGTGGCGCCCGTGGCTGCGGCCAGTTCGCGCGAGCCGGAGAGATAGTCGGCGTGGATGTGAGTCTCTGTGACACCCACGATGGTCATACCGTTCGACGCGGCAAGTCGGAGATAGACCTCGATGTCACGACGGGGATCGACCACGACAGCCTCTCCGTTCGCCTGGCAGCCGATGATGAAGCTCGCCTGTGCGAGGTCCTGATCGTAAATTCTCTCAAAGAGCATGGTTCTCGTCTCCTTCTGTTGTGTTCATAACGATGGTTGCTGTGCATTCTCGGGAGCTGCCGCTCGCCCCGTCCTCGGGCGGAGCCAGTGCCGGCTGAGTCGATCCGAGTCACCTTCGCCGAGGTCGCCGCGTCGAGTGGTTCTCGATCGGTGCTGCACCAAGGATACCCCACCGGGTATGCAGAGTCGAGAGCGTGACCTCTTGAATCGCGGATCGTGTCGATTCCCCGGGGACTTCGGCCGCGGGTCCCGGGCTCACACCCCGGCTGGTCTCCCGAAAAGAACCGCTGAAGCCTCGCGACGACCAACCTGACAATTCACCGCCCACTGTGCGCGCTCCGACCGAGGAAGGCACCGCCGGTCATGGAGTGGCGAGCCGCGCGGTGCCGGTGCTGGGTCAGCCCTGAGCCCGCGCCGGATAAACTGGCTGGATGCAAGCGATTGAATCACCCCAGCAGGGCCCCGTCGTCGGGTTCGGAGCGGGGCACAGCCATGACCGATGAGACTCTGCGGCTGCCCACGGTCCAGTTCCGCGCCGTCTTCGACCTCGGCCCGCGTTTGGCTGCCACGATCAAACTGCCCGACAACCTCGCGCACCCCGACCTGTACGCGGACTATGACGACGAAGCAGACGAACTCAATCTGTCGGTCGACTTCGACGATGGCCAGCTGCACCTGCAGTTCGCCGAAGCGGGAATCGCGTTTCACTTTCACGGCACCACCGACGAGTTCACCAGTCCGTGGCCTCAGGAACAGACCGAGCAACTCCTGAAATGGGCTGTCACGCTGACCCAGGAGGTGCATGAGCTGGATGACCTGCTCGACTCTGTGGCTGATGCCGCCGAGTGGTTCGAACACGGCCTCACCCTGTATGTGCCTGAGACTGAGCCGGTGCCCCTGGAACTGATTGAGGTCAGCATCACGGGGGAGCTGATGACTCTGCCCTGGCTGGGCGCCGGAAATGTCGATCAGGACCACATCGACGGGGACAACCACCCCATCGCCCTGCTGTGGACTCCCGACGACGCAGAACCCGATCGGCAGATCGCCACCGCGTGGGTCGACCCGGTCACCGGCCATCCGAAGACCCGGGCGACCCCCGGCACCGACTGGCAGGCCGTCGGCATGGCCGAAGATGAGGTGTTGCGCTGGCTCGTCGACATCTACGACAACCATCACGTGGCCGAGACCCCGGACGCCCAGATTCTGCGCCGCGTTCTCGAACGCATGGGCGGCATCAGCTAGTCGCCATGGCCTGATCCACATGGTGCGTTCCGCCCGGCGGAGAGGGCGCCGGCACGGCCCGGCCCCCTGACGCCGGCGTGCGCCGGCACCGCGGCGGATCTCTGGTGGCCTGGTCTGGGTATTTTTTCATGTTAGTTTCACCAGACCATGTCTGATCTTCCCCTCCCGTCCGCATCGCGATCCGCCGCCCGCCCGGTGTCGCTGGAATCCCGCACCGACGTGGGAGACATCGCCGTGCGTCTTTTTCACGAGCGCGGCTACGACGCCACGAGCGCCACCGAGATCGCCCGGGCCGCCGGACTGTCCCGCAGCACCTTCTTTCGCCAGTTCCACTCCAAAGACGACGTGATCTTCGCCGACCACGAGGAACTGCTCGCTCAGATCTCGGTGTTCTTCGAAGCCACTCACCCAGACCCGTGGACTGCTGTCTGTGATGCGGCGATCATGGTTTTCGAGCGTTTTCACGACCGGCTCGACATCGTGCGCCTGCGCGACCTCGTGCTTCGGGACAACGAGAATCTGCGGGACCGGGAAACCGTCATGGTGTCCCGGTACGAGAAAACCTTCGCGGCCTATCTGCGCCGAGTGGAACCCGAACACGGAGCACTCCCGGCCATTCGCTATGCGGCGGCAATCACCGCCACGCACAACTATGAGCTGCGCCGGCTGATTCGATCGGAGACGCCGTTCGACCCGCGCGTCCTGGCGGCCGAGCTTGCCGATATCCGGCGTCTGCTCGGGCCGATCGATCCGGGGCAAACCCGCAGCAGCGGCACGACTGGTTCCGACCTCGTTGTGGCGGTTTTTCCCGCGACGACGTCACCGGCGCAGATCGCGCGTGCCATCGAGAACACCCTGCGCAACCGCTGATACCGAGTTTCTCTTGACATGACACTCAGTGTCAGGTAGACAGGATCTCAGACCTGTTCGGCTGGCGCAAAGGAGCACCGTGACGAGTGACACTTCCCCCCGAGAGACCGCTCGCACCCGCGTGTCCGTGCAGATTCTCACCGAGGCAGATCACCGTATTGCCCTGGTCACCTTCATCGCGGCGCCGGGCGCGCCGGTCACCTGGACCCCCGCAGCGCTGGCCGAGCTGCACGACGCCGTGACCGCACTGGCGGCGGTCGAGCTTTCCGCCGTTGCCTTCGTGGGGTCGGGCTCCAGCTTCGGAGCCGGTGCCGACATCGCCGGCTTCCTGCACGCTCTCGCCCCGGCAGACGGCGAGCGCATCGCCCGGGAGGGTTACGCCGCATTGAACGCTATTAGCGGGCTGGGCGTACCCACGTTCGCGTTCGTGAACGGCGCCGCCCTCGGGGGAGCACTCGAACTCGCGCTGCGCTGTGACTACCGCGCCGTGGCGGCGGGTACCCGGGCGATCGGGCTTCCCGAAGTGCGGCTGGGGCTGATTCCGGGCTGGGGCGGCCTGGCCTCACTGTGCTCGCTCGTGGGCGTGGAAACCACCGCCGAGATCGCCCTGGTGCGGTCGTTTTCGGCCCGGCATCTGAACGCGTCAGAGTCCCTCCGGTTCGGGGTGACGGATGTCATTCTCCCCTCGGAGGATTTTCTTGCCGCGTCCCTCGGCTGGGCCGGGCAGGTGCTCGATGGAACCGTCACCGTCGGCCGGGGCACCGGCGTCTCGACCATCTGGTCGGCCGAAACGGCACGCGCGAGCATCACCCGACGCATTCCCGCGCCGCTTCCCGCGGTCGAGGCCTGCCTTGATCTGCTCACGACATGGCAGTCGAGTGCCGCCGCCCTCCCCAGCGATGTCGCCGATCGCCCCCTGGCCCGGCTGGTGAGTACTGATCCGATTGAAGACCCAACCGTGCGGGCCTTCGGCGCCCTGCTCCACACCGACGAGTGCCGCGCCAGCCTCTACTCCTTTTTCACGCTGCAGGCCGCCCGCAAACGCAGCCGGCCTCCGGTTGCCCTTTCCGCGTCATCGTCACCTCCCCGTGGTGCCCCGACCTGCGGTGCCTCAACCCGGGTCGGCGTGATCGGCGGGGGTCTCATGGCCTGCCAACTGGCGGTGCTCTTCGCCGACCGGTTGAACGCTGCGGTC
>JAWOHA010000118.1:0-13096 GCA_046496385.1 Cryobacterium sp.
CTGCCGTTCGGCTAGGTCCGTGCGCGCAGCGACAACCGATGCTTCAGCGTCACGCAATTGTTGCTCGGCAAACATCGAGCCGTCGACGGTTATAAGCCCATTGGCCCAGCAGTACCCCGATAGCCCCCAGGCAAAGGAGCCAGGACATGCAAGATTTCGACTCGTCGCGCGCGCCAATGGCGATCAGCGCCATGCACATCGAGAAGCGCTTCGGCGGAGCTCTGGCGCTCGACGACGTCAGCCTTCGCGTGGCACCCGGTGAACGTCACGCCGTGGTGGGGGAGAACGGCGCCGGCAAATCGACGCTCATGCGCATTCTCTCGGGCATGCTCAGCCCCGACGCCGGGCGGGTGGAGGTGAATGGCGCCGCCATGAACGTCGGCGCCCGCGCCTCGCTCGACGCCGGGGTGTCGCTGGTGCACCAGGAGCTGAGCCTGGTGCCGGAAATGTCTGTGGCCGAGAACATCATGCTGGGCTCGACCCCGTCGAAGCTGGGCTTCATTCGCTACGGCAAGCAGCGTGACATCGCCCGGGATGCCCTTCGGGAAGTGGGCGTCGACATCGACCTCGACGAGAACGTGGGCCGGCTGTCGGTCGCGTCGAGGCAGTTCGTGGAAATCGCACGGGCCATCGCCCGACGCCCCCGGGTGCTCATTCTCGACGAGCCCACGGCCACACTGACCCCCGCCGAAACCGACCACCTCATGACCATGCTGGTGCGTCTGTCGGAACAGGGAATTGCGCTGCTCTACATTTCGCACCGGCTGCCGGAAATCTTTCAGCTGTGCTCTCGGGCCACCGTGCTGCGCGACGGCAAGCTGGTCGCGTCTCTCGACCTGGCCGAGTCGTCGACGACCGAAGTGATCGACAAGATGGTGGGCCGCGACCTCGCCGACGACCTCGCGAGTCGGCGAACGGGGGTGCCCGGCAAGGTCGTGCTCTCGGCGCGACACGTGTCGGCACCGCGGGTGAACGACGTGTCTCTCGAGGTGCGGGCGGGGGAGATCGTGGGAATCGGCGGCCTGGTCGGCGCCGGCCGCACCGAGATCGTGCGGGCCATCATTGGCGCGGACACCCGCACCCACGGAACCGTCAGCATCGCCGACGGCACGGTCACCCACCAGATCACCTCGTACACGAGTGCGGTGAAGGCGGGAGTGGCCTACATTCCCGAAGACCGGCGTGCGGAGGGCCTCGCCCTGGGGATGACCGTGTCGGAGAACATCGCGCTGCCCAATCGTGCCCAGCTCACCAAGGGCGGACTCCTCAACCGAGGCAAGACCGTTCGTCTGGTCACCGACATCATTAAGGATGTGGGCCTTCGCCCGCCCCAGCCGCATCGTGAGGTCGGCCAACTCAGCGGTGGAAACCAGCAGAAGGTCGTGATCGGCAAATGGCTGGCCACCCAGCCCCGCGTCATCGTTCTCGACGAACCTACCCGTGGTGTCGACGTGGGAGCCAAATCTGAGATCCACCGGCTCGTGCGAGATCTGGCCCACGACGGCGCCGCCGTGCTCGTGGTCAGTTCAGACCTCCCCGAACTCCTCGAACTCTCCGATGTCATCCACGTCGTGAAAGACGGGCGCATCGTGGGCTCGATCCCTGGCACCGAAGCCAACGAACGAAACGTCATGCAGCTTGCTGCGGGAGAAACGGAGAAGATCGCATGAGTGCCCCCCTCACCGTGCCGGTTCGGGAAATCGTCACCACACCGAGAGAAAACCCACCGGACTGGCGCCGCCGCCTGCTGCGGCTGCTGGCCGACAAGGGAATCTTCGCCTTCACCGCCCTGGTGGTGCTGGCCGCCCTGGTTCTGGTCAGCGGCTTCGCGAGCACGGCCAACATCATCGATGTCTTTCACCGGGCTTCGGCGATCGGCATCGTGGCGGTCGGAATGACCTTCGTCGTGATCAGTGCCAACTACATCGATCTCTCGGTGGTGGCCCAGGTCGCCATCGCAGGCGTGGCCCTGATGGCCTTCAGCTCGTACGGCCTGATCACCGCCATGGCTATCGGAATCGGGCTCTGCCTGGTCTTCGGCCTCGTGAACGGTTTCGCTGTCGGGGTGCTGCGCGCCAATTCCGTGGTGGTCACCCTCGGCACCACCGGCATCGGCCTCGGCACCCTGGCCCTGGCCACCAAGGGAACCATCTACTACGGCGAAGCCGACGGGGTGACCGCAGCCTTCGGGGCGGCCCGACTCGGCGTGTTGCCCTACTCGGCGCTGGTGCTCGTGCTCGTCGCCGTCGTTGCCGGGCTGCTGCTCTCCAAAACCATTTTCGGGTTCTCGCTGCGGTCCCTCGGCTCCAACCGGGAGGCTGCGCGTCTGGTGGGGATTCGCAGCGGTCAGGTGATCATCGGTGCGTTCCTCGTGACATCCGTGTGCGCCGCGATCGCCGGCTTCGTGCTCGCAAGCTATTCCAATACGGCCGTGGCCACGATGTCCGCCGGCTTCGATTTCTCCGCACTCGCCGCCGTGATCGTGGGCGGTAACAGCCTCTTCGGGGGTAAGGGCAGCATCATGCGCACCCTGGTGGGCGTGATCTTCATCGCCGTGGTGAGCAACGTGCTGGTTCTGATCGGCCTCACCTTTGAATGGCAACAATTCGTCACCGGCACCATCATCGTGGTCGCCGTCGCCCTCGATGCACTTTCACGAAAGGCAGGCCTGCGATGAGCGGCATGATCACTACTACGGCGGCGCCGAGCCCGGTGGCGCGGCTGCGCGGCGCGATCGGGCGTCGCACCGAGGGTCGAGCCGTTGCGCTGCTCCTGATCGTGGGACTCGGCGTGGCGTTCTTTCAGCCCGCCGTGTACGAGGCCTACGGGGTCACGCTGGCTCGCATCGCCCTGGACGGGATGGTTGCCCTCGGGCTCACCCTCGTGATTCTGCAGGGAGAGCTTGACCTGAGCGTGGGCAGCGTGCTCGCCGTCTCGGGGGTCGTGCTCGCCCTGCAGGACAACCTCGCGCTCGGCATCTTCTACGCGCTCCTGGCCGGCATCGCCGTCGGCGTGATCAACGCGCTGCTGGTCGTGGGCGCCGGGGTGAACTCCTTCATCGCCACCCTCGGCACCCTGTTCGCCGTGAAGGGTCTCGCCTTCGTGCTCAGCGGGGGCCGGCCGGTTCCGGTCACCAACCTGGAAACGGCCATTCAGTTCGGCGCCACGATCATCGGCCCGGTGACGCCTCGGGTGTTCATCTTCATCGGCGTTTTCGTGCTGCTGCAGATCTTTCTGACCCGCATGCGCGCCGGCCGGGAGTTCTACGCCGTGGGCGGCAACCGCCAGGCCGCCAAAGACGCCGGTATTCCGGTGAAGCTGCGCCTGTTCACCGGTTTCGTGCTCTGCGCCTTTCTGGCGGCGCTCTCGGGCGTCATCAACACGCTCGAGTTGACCTCCGGCGACCCGACGGCCGGTTCGACCGTGCTGTTGTCGGGCATCGCGGCGGCCATCGTCGGCGGAGTGCTGCTCAACGGTGGTCGCGGCTCGCTGGTGGGCACCCTCATCGGTGCCGCCGCCCTCGGACTGCTGCAGATCGCCCTCGACTTCGCCGGGGTCAGCCCCGACGTCAAAATGATCCTGATCGGTCTGGTTCTGCTCATCGCCGTCATGACCGACCCCAACAACGTACGCAACCTGCGGGACTGGTTCCGGTCCATCGTTCCCCCCTCACCTGTGCGCGCCACGAGCACAGACACGACCGTCACAGAGACGACCAGCACAACGAAGTCCTAGTCATTTTTGCCACAACACCAAGAAAAGAGAAGACAATGCGAAAAATCCACACAGCAGCCCTCGGCGTCGCAGCGGTTGCCATTCTTGCCCTCACCGCCTGCTCATCCGGGGACGGCACGCCAGCCGCCGACGGAGCCGACAAAGACCTCACCATCATCGCCCTGCTCCCTCAGGGATACGACCAGCCGTACGGCTCCGTCTACGTCGACACGATGATGTCCACCGCCGAAGAGATGGGGGTGACTCTTGAGCTGACCAACGCCAAGTACGACGCCTCGAAGCAGGCATCGGAGTGTGATGTGGCCGTGGCGAAGAAGCCCGACGGCATCATTCTCTGGCCGGCTGATGCCAGCGCCGTGCGCCCGTGCCTGCTCAAGGCGCAGGCGGCCGGCATTCCCGTCAACTCCTCCAACTCCGACGTGATCGCCGCCGACAAAGACCTGGTGTACTCCTACTCCGGGCCCTCCAACGATGAGGTCGGCCGTCTCGACGCGGACCTGCTCAACACCGCGCTCGGCGGGGTCGGCAACATCGTGATCATTCAGGGTCAGCCGGGCAACTCCACCGCGACCGATCGCCAGACCGGTTTCGAAAGCCAGCTCGCCGCCGAATACCCCGGCCTGACCGTGATCGGTGCCCAGCCCGCGAACTGGGACAAGGCACAGGCGATCACCGCCACGTCTGAGCTGCTCACCCGGCTGGGAGACCAGATCGACGGCATCTACGCGCAGGACGACACCATGGCAGCCGGCGCGATTGACGCTCTGACCAACCGCGGAATCGACCCGTCCACCCTCGCCATCGTCGGTACCGGCAACACCGACCTGGGCCAGGCGAACGTGCTCGCCGGCAAGCAGTACGGCACCCTCTTTCAGTCCCCGATCTGGGACGGCCGTACCGCGATCGAACAGATCATCAAGGTGATCAACGGCGAAGAGGTGGAGGAAAACCTCTACATGCCGATGCCGCTGGTGACGATCGAGAACGCCGCGGACTACCCCGCGGAGTGGTAACAACCTGACGCAGGGGTGGCGCCCACCACGGCGCCACCCCTCCGGCAGCCCCGCACGACCCGGTCACCCGTCTTCTTGAAAGGTTTCAGAATGAATTCCTCTGCCGTCCCGGCCCAGCGTCCGGCATCCCCGCTGATTCTGCCGCAGCGTCCGCTCCCCGCCCCCGGGCACATGGCCGTTGACTTCGAGCAGCGGGTCAACTTCGAGCGGTTGCGCGAATACCGCCTGGCACGCGCGGTCGCAGCGCTGGAGGGCAGCCAGTGCGGGGCCTTTCTGCTGTTCGATTTCTACAACATCCGCTATGCCACGCAGACCTGGATCGGCGGAGCGCTGGGCGACAAGATGACCCGCTACGCCCTGCTCACCCGCGACGCGAACCCGCACCTGTGGGACTTCGGCTCCGCAACGAAGCATCACAAACTGTTCTCGCCGTGGTTGCAGGAAGACCACTGCCATTCCGGCATGCTCGGACTGCGCGGAGCGATCTCACCCGAGGTCGGTCTGATGCGGGCGGCCGTGACCGAGCTCAAGGGCATCCTGACCGATGCCGGGCTCGCCGACTCCCCGGTCGGCGTCGATATCGTCGAACCCGTCTTTCTGTTCGAGATGCAGCGCCAGGGCCTCAAGGTCGTCGACGCCCAGCAGCTCATGCTCGACGCCCGCGCCATCAAGTCCAACGATGAGATCATGCTGCTCACCCAGGCGGCCGCCATGGTCGACGGGGTCTACCAGGACATCTTCGAGGCGTTGAAGCCCGGAGTGCGCGAGAACGAGATCGTGGCCCTGGCCAACAAACGGCTCTACGAGATGGGCTCCGACCAGGTCGAAGCGGTCAACGCGGTGTCAGGCGAGCGGTGCAACCCGCACCCGCACAACTTCTCCGACCGCATCATCAGGCCCGGCGACCAGGCCTTCTTCGACATCATCCACTCCTTCAACGGCTACCGCACCTGCTACTACCGCACCTTCTCGGTGGGCAGTTCCACACCCAGCCAGCACGACGCGTACACCCGGGCTCGGGAATGGATGGATTCTGCCATTCAAGCCGTCGGCCCCGGAGTCGGCACCGACGAGATCGCCAAGCTGTGGCCCAAAGCCACCGACCTGGGCTTCGCCAGCGAGATGGATGCCTTCGGCCTGCAATTCGGGCATGGTCTGGGCCTGGGGCTGCACGAACGACCGATCATCTCGCGTCTGAACAGCATCGATGATCCGGTCGAGATTCAGGCTGGCATGGTCTTCGCCCTGGAGACCTACTGCCCCGCCTCCGACGGATTCTCTGCCGCGCGCATCGAGGAAGAAGTGGTGATCACCGAGACCGGTGCGCACGTGATCACCAAATTCCCGGCCCAGGAACTCATGGTCGCCAACAAATACTGACGCCGGCACACCCTATCTGCGCGTACCGCAACTGAAAGGAATTGATCGTATGACACTGCTCGACCACACCTCAGCACCCCACTCGAACCTCACCGACTGGTTCAGCCACGACCTGCGCATCGGGGGCGAGTCTCGACCGGCCGGCGACGGTGCCCGTATCGACGTGATCAACCCCGCCACGGGCGTGAGCATCGGCTCCGTCGCCAGCGCAACGGTCGACGACGGCCTCGCCGCCGTGGCCGCCGCCGAGCAGGCCCTGCCCGGCTGGGCGGCCATCGCACCGCGAGAACGCGGCGAAATACTGCGCCGGGTTTTCGACCTCATGACGGAGAAGACCGAGCTTCTGGCCCGTCTGATCGTGGTGGAGAACGGCAAGGCGCTCGCAGACGCCCGCGGCGAAATTCGGTACGCCGCCGAGTTCTTTCGGTGGTTCTCCGAGGAAGCGGTGCGCCTGCAGGGCAGCCTGCAGCGCTCACCCGGCGGGAGCAACCGAATTCTGGTCGACCACCGGCCGATCGGTGTCAGCGTGCTCGTGACCCCGTGGAACTTTCCGGCCGCGATGGCCACCCGCAAGATCGCCCCGGCGCTCGCCGCGGGGTGCACGGTGATTCTGAAACCGGCCAGCGACACCCCGCTGACGGCGCTCGCGATCGCGCAGATTCTGATCGATGCCGGCGTGCCCGCCGGCGTCGTGAACGTGCTGCCGTCGAAACGGTCCGGACCGGTGGTCTCGGCGATGCTCGATCACCCTTCGGTGCGCAAACTGTCATTCACCGGATCGACCGAGGTCGGCCGCACGCTGCTGGCCCAGGCCGCGAAGACCGTCGTCAGCTGCTCGATGGAACTGGGCGGCAACGCTCCGTTCGTGGTCTTCGGCGACGCCGACCTCGACGCCGCCGTTGACGGTGCGATGATCGCCAAGATGCGCAACGGGGGCGAAGCGTGCACGGCGGCCAACCGCTTCTACGTGCATTCCTCCGTGGTGGCGGAGTTCTCGGAGCGGCTCTCCCGCCGCATGGCGGGGCTCACCATGGGGTTCGGCCTCGATGACGGCGTAGACCTGGGGCCGCTGGTGAACGCGGCGGCCCGCGACAAGGTCGCCGACCTCGTAGACCGCACGGTGGCGCTCGGCGCGGTCGCGGTCACCGGGGGAGTCTCCGACGCGGGGGTCGGCTACTTCTACCCGCCCACCGTGCTCACCGGCGTGCCGGCGGATGCCCCGGTGCTGCGCGAAGAGATCTTCGGCCCGGTCGCTCCCATCGTGTCGTTCGAGACCGACGATGAGGCCGTGCAACTGGCCAATGACACCGAATACGGTCTGGTCTCCTACGTGTACACGCAGGACTTGAGCCGGGGACTGCGGGTGAGCGAGCGGCTGGAGACCGGCATGGTGGGGTTGAACCGTGGCCTGGTCTCTGACCCGGCCGCGCCTTTCGGCGGCTTCAAGCAGAGCGGGCTGGGCCGGGAGGGCGGCCACGAGGGGATGCTGGAATTCACCGAGTCGCAGTACATCGCCGTCGACTGGTGAGTGCTGCCGGGAGATGAGCGGCGGAGGTGCCCGGAGGGAAAGTTCCCGCCGGGCACATCCGTTTGTGTGGGAGGGTCAGTCGAACAGCTCGGGGTGGCGCAGAAGCTCCACCCGAGTGCGGTGAATGTGGCCGAGCAGCTGGCGTTCGGCGTCGTCGGCGTCACCGCGTTGGATCGCGTCGACGATCAGGCGGTGCTCGGCATGGGCGAACATGTGGTTCTGCTCGGTGATCAGGCTGAACGCCCGACGATGATTCTGGGTTGTATTCCACAGCTTCACGATGATCTCGGTCAGCGTCGGAGTCTCGGCAGCGCTGTAGGCCAACAGGTGGAATTCGCGGTCCAGCCGAATGAAGTCCTCCACGCCGGGCGCCTGTTCCATCTGCTCGGCGAGCCCGGCGAGGGCGTCGATGGTGGTGTCGGTCAGAAAGCGCATGCTTTCTCGAAGCAGCAGCGGCTCCAGACGTTCCCGAATGCGGTACGCCTCGGCGCACTCCGCTTCGGTGAGCTGCGACACCCAGGCGCCGGAGTTGGCCACGAGGCTGAGAAGCCCGTCGGCCTGAAGCATGCGAAAGGCTTCGCGCACGGGCAGCCGGCTGGAACCGAACTGCGCGGCCACGTCTTCCTGCAGCACACGCTCGCCCGGGGTCAGGTGTCCGTCAAGAATCCGGGCGCGCAGGGCGTCGGCGATGCGGCGGCTGGCCAGGCTCGACTCGGTGGTCGGGGCGAGCACGGGAGCTGCTTTCTGCTCGAGCACGGGACCTGCTTTCTGCGGGGGTCTGTTGAGGTCTGCGGGGGGCTGCGGGGTCTCGGGCGAGACCTGACTCTAGTCGAGTGGACGGGCCGGATGCCACAGGAGTGTCGCCGCGCCCTGCTCATACGCCTTGCC
Source organism: Cryobacterium sp. (assembly GCA_046496385.1). Lineage (GTDB taxonomy): Bacteria > Actinomycetota > Actinomycetes > Actinomycetales > Microbacteriaceae > Cryobacterium. The sequence continues at coordinate 8,545 of JAWOHA010000118.1, forward strand.
CTGGGGAAAACTCACCAATTCGAACTGCATGCCCCAGGGGGAGAGAAAGTACACCCAGGTTTGCCCCGCGCTGGCGTTGCGGGAGTGGGTGGGCTCGCCCAGAATCTGCACGCCCTGATCTGTGAGGTACTGCAGGGCGGCCGCGAAGTCATCCACGTAGAAAGCCAGGTGGTGACCGCCGATATCGGAGTTTCGCGGCTGTGACTGGGCGCCGTCGAACGGCTCGAACTCGAAGACTTCGAAGTTCGGGCCGTGCTTGCAGCGGAAGAACTTCAGCCGACGCATCACCGTGCGCGGGTGCACGTTGAGATGCTCGCTCATCCAGTCATCGTCTCGTTCGAAGGGGCCGAGCTGGTAGATGAGTTCGCAACCGATGACATCCACGAAGAATCGCTCCGCCTGCTCAAGGTCGGGAACCGTGAAGCCGATGTGCTCGGTGCCGCGCAGGCCAGGAAGTGGGCTCATAGTACTTGTCTCCGATCAGGCCGGGTATTGGCTGCTGCCAACTCCCTCACATAGCCGTGGATCCACAGTCTCGCAAATATCGCTCTGAAAGTCGATAAATTGCGCTATCTCGATAGCAATGGATCCATTGATGGGTTAGCCTTGCACTCAAGAACGTACCGAAGAAGGACTGATCGCCGTGTGGTCGCTTCGGCACCCAGCAGCTTCTCGGCACCAAGCATCAAAGGGAGAGTCAACGATGACCAACCAGGTAGAGCTTCACCCGATTGCCCCGTGGATTGACATATCCACGACACCGGAGGACTGGGCGGCCGCCGATCCCGCCCTTCTGGCCACGATGCTGGGCCAGCTGCACCTCATTCGCGCCTTCGAAGAAATGGTGCTGGAACTCGCCGGCGAGGGGCTCGTGCACGGGCCGGCCCACTCCAGTGTCGGCCAGGAAGGCGGTGCCGTCGGATCGGTCATCGGCCTTCGCGCCACCGACTCCATCAACGGATCACACCGCGGTCACCACCAGTTTCTCGCCAAGGCCATCGGGTTCGTGACTCCTGACGGGCTCACCCTCGACACTCTCGTCACCCCGGAGATCCAAACCGTGTTGCAGCGCACCCTCGCAGAGATTCTGGGCCTGGCCCAGGGGTACTGCAGCGGCCGCGGAGGCTCGATGCACCTGCAATGGCACGACGCCGGGGCGCTCGGCACGAACGCCATCGTGGGCGGTGGCGTGCCCCTGGCCGCCGGCAACGCGTGGGCGCAGAAGCAGGCCGGAACCGACGACTGCACCGTGACCTATTTCGGCGACGGGGCCGTGAACATCGGCTCCGTGCTCGAATCGATGAACCTCACGGCGGCATGGAAACTGCCCTTGTGCTTCTTCATCGAAAACAACCTGTACGCCGTTTCGACCAGCGTCGCCGAGGCCACGAAAGAAGACCGGCTCTCCGGGCGCGCAACCGGGTTCGGGATTCCCTCCTGGCGGGTCGACGGAATGGATCCGCTCGCCGTGCACCTGGCGATGCTCGAGGCGGAGAAGTACATGCGCACGGGCAACGGGCCTGCGGTGATCGAGGCGCAGGTCTACCGCTTCTTTCACCAGAACGGATCCTTCCCGGGCAGTGCCTTCGGGTACCGATCGAAGGAAGAAGAAAAGTCCTGGCGCGACCGTGACCCGGTGACCCGGATGGAAACCGAGATGAGCGCCCTGGGACTGCTCACGGCCGAGCAGATCACCGGCATTCGCGCCCAGGCCCAGGCGGCCATGACCGCCGCCGCCGCGCAGCTTGTCGAGCCGGATCCGGCGGGAAAAGCCGGCAAACGCCGCATCCGCCCTGAGCTGTGGCCAGACGCCGGTTTTCGCAACGTGGGCGTTCGCGGAGACCTGAGCGAGATCGCCGACGCGCGCACCGAAGAGCAGCACACCTACGCGGGAGAAATGGCGCCGACGAAGTTCATCGATGCGGTGGCCTCCGTGATGGATGCCCGCATGGACGCTGATCCGCGCATTGTCGTGCTCGGAGAGGACATCCACCGGCTCAAGGGCGGCACCAACGGCGCCACCAAGGGCCTCCCCGACAAGTATCCGGGGCGCGTGCTCGGAACGCCGATCAGTGAGAACGCCTTCGTGGGACTCGGCGGAGGCATGGCCCTCGACGGGCGCTACCGGCCCGTGGTGGAATTCATGTACCCCGACTTTCTGTGGGTGGCCGCCGACCAGGTCTTCAACCAGATCGGCAAGGCCCGGCACATGTTCGGCGGTGCCAGTGCCGTTCCGCTCGTGCTGCGCACCAAGATCGCCATGGGCTCCGGCTACGGCTCCCAGCACCTGATGGATCCCGCGGGAATCTTCGCGACCAGCCCCGGCTGGCGCATCGTGGCCGCGTCTACCCCGTTTGACTACATCGGCCTGATGAACGCGGCGCTGGCCATCGATGACCCGGTGCTCGTGATCGAACACGTTGACCTGTACGGCACAACCGGGCTCGCGCCGGTGGCCGACCGGGACTACCAGGTGCCGTTCGGGCGTGCCGCCATTCGCCGCGTCGGCTCCGACGTCACCGTGATCAGCTACCTCTCGATGGTGCAGGCGTCGCTCACCGCGGTCGACGAGATGGGCATCGACGCCGAAGTCATCGACCTGCGCTGGCTCGACCGAGCGAGCATCGACTGGGACACCATTGGAGAGAGCGTGCGCAAGACCAACAGCGTGATCATCGTCGAGCAGGGGGCCATGGGAACGTCGTACGGCGCCTGGCTGAGCGACGAGATCCAACGGCGCTTCTTCGACTGGCTCGACCAGCCCATCCAGCGGGTGACCGGCGGGGAGGCGTCTCCGAGCATCTCCAAGGTGCTCGAACAGGCGGCGATCGCCAAGATCAGCGACATCGTCGACGGCCTCACTGTCGTGCGTGACGGCTTCGGGCAGGTGCGCTGACATGGCTGTGCTGGTGAGAATGCCTGAGGTTCTGGCCGACGCCAACGAGGCCGTACTCGCGGCTTGGCTGGTGCCGGTGGGCAGCACGGTGAGTGTGGGCGATCCCCTGGCCGAGATCGAGACCGAAAAGGCCATGGTCGAATACGTGGCCGAACACAGTGGTGTTCTGGCACGCACGCTCGTGCAGGTGGGGGAATCCGCCGAAGTCGGCGCGCCGATCGCCATCTTCTCCGAACCGGGCGACACCGAGCAGCAAATCGACGCGCTGCTGGGGCCGGCGAACGGCGCGGCAGAGGATGCCGCGGCAGAGGATGCCGCGGCGGCCGGGCCGAACGGGCCGACTGCCGGCGCTGCCGGCTCCGACTCCGACGCCGACGCCGACTCCGATGCTGACGCTGGCTCTGGGCGGATCTTCGCAAGCCCGATCGTGAGAAAAATCGCCCGGGACGAGGGGGTCGACCTTCGGCGCCTGGTGGGCACCGGGCCGGGCGGCCGTATTGTTCGCCGGGATCTGGAAGCGGATTCGGCCGAGCGGAGCGCCTCCACGGAGTCTGCATCCGTCGCCCCTCCGGCTGTGCTGCCGGCTGCCCCGGTGGCTGCCCCGGCGGTGGCCCCGGTGGTGGCGGCATCCGCCGTACCCGGTGGTTCACGGGAGAGCACCGAGGGCACGGGGTACGTGGATATTCCGCACACGGGAATGCGGCGTGCCATCGCCCGGCGCCTCACCGAAAGCACATCGACCGTGCCGCACTTCTACCTGTCTGCCGAGTGCCGGGTCGACGAGCTTCTGGCGCTGCGTGCCCGGGTGAACGAGACGGCTCCGCAGAAGATCTCGGTGAACGACTTCATCGTGAAGGCTGCCGGACGCGCGTTCGCCGTGGTGCCCGATGCCAACGTCATGTTCATGGCAGATGCCCTGCGGGTGTTCGACGCCGTGGATATTTCTGTCGCGATGTCGACCGACAAGGGACTCGTGACGCCGGTGGTGAGAGACGTCAATCGGCGCACCCTGAGTGATGTTCACACGGCGATCGTCGACCTGAAAACGAAGGCGGGCGCCGGAAGGCTGCGGCAGGAGGAGATCGAGGGCGGAACATTCTCCATCAGTAACCTCGGCATGTTCGGGACCCGGGAATTCACCGCCATCATCAATCCGCCGCAGTCGGCGATCCTCGCGATCGGCACGGCACGTCGTGCCGCGGTCGTGGCGGGGGAGGAGCTGGTCGTGGGAACGGTCATGAGCTTCACGCTCTCGGTCGACCATCGAGCCCTCGACGGGGCGTTGGCCGCCCAGTGGATGAAGGCCTTCTCCGCCTGCATCGAGGACCCGTTGACCATCCTCACCTAGCCCCTCCGGGCGGCTGGGCCTGCAGCTCGGCTCGCGCGGCCTCGACCGGCGGATTCCCGCTGGTCGGTGTTCGTGCTCTGGCAGCAGGGCGGGCTGCGGTCGAGCCTGCTCGAGTACGCGGCGGGGGCGTGGGGTGCGCCGGACACGTGGGCGGCGGCTGAGGTGGTGGCGTCCAGGGTGTCATCTACAAAGGCCGAACCGACGGAATGAATAAATACAAACAACTGTTTGCCGTAGAAACTGAAAAGCGCACGCTGAGTGAGGCGCTTAAGGGTGCCGACGTATTTTTAGGCTTGAGTGTCGCAGGG
>JAWOHA010000252.1:0-3182 GCA_046496385.1 Cryobacterium sp.
TCAGGGACGGACCAGGTGGAGGTCGTAGGCGAGAATCACGGCCTGCACCCGGTCGCGCAGTTGCAGCTTGAACAGGATGCGGCCCACATGGGTCTTCACCGTGGACTCGGACAGGGAGAACCGTTCGGCCAGTTCCAGGTTGGACAAGCCCTCGGCGATGGCGAGAAACACCTCCCGCTCGCGTTCGGTGAGCTCAGCGAGGCGGGCATCGTCGGCCGCTCGGTCGGCGGCGGGGCCAGGGCCCGGCAGCTGCGCCCCGAACAGGTCCAGCATGCGACGCGTCACCCGCGGCGACACAGACGCCTCCCCCGCCGCCACCGTGTGGATGGCGGCCACGAGCTCGCTCGGCTCGGCGTCTTTGAGCAGAAACCCGCTCGCACCGGCGCGCAGCCCGCCGAAGGCGTACTCGTCGAGGTCGAAGGTCGTGAGAATGATCACTCCCGTGCGTGGCCGGGCCTGCGTGATCTGGCGGGTCGCTTCGATGCCGTCCATTTCGGGCATGCGCACGTCCATGAGCACCACGTCCGGGTGCAGCGAGTGCGCCAGCGCGATCGCCTCGGCACCGGTGCCGGCCTCGCCGACGACGCTGAGGCCCTCGCTGGCGTCGAGCACCATGCGAAACCCCATCCGCAGCAGCGGCTGGTCATCAACGAGCAGAATCCGTATGGTCATCGCGGGCTCTCCGTGGGTAGGGTCATGGTGGCGTGCACTCGCCAGCCGGCGTGCGGCCCGGGGCCGGCCTGAAGCGCCCCGCCGTAGAGCGCAACGCGTTCCCGCAGACCGATGAGCCCCCTCCCCGACCCCTGCGAGACGGCCGTCGCGGGTGCGCCCGGCACGGCCGGGCCGCCGTCATCGTCTCTGTCTCCGTCATCGTCCACGAGAACCTCGACGGATTGAGTCGCCAGCCGCAGCCGTACGGTGACCCGGGTCGGATGGTGGGCGTAACGCAGGGAATTCGTCAGCGATTCCTGCACGATGCGGTACACGGTGAGCTGGATTCCGGCGTTCTCGGGGCCGCGACCCTCTACTTCCAGCCGGGTGGGCAGGCCGGCCGCGCGAAAAGTCTGCACCAGTTCGGCCAGCTGGTCGATTCCCGGTTGCGGGCTCAGCGCGAAGTCGGCCCCGTCGGCGAGGATCCCGAGCAGGCGTCGCATCTCGACCAGAGAGGCCCGACCCGTGCCGGCGACCTGGCGCATCGCAGTCCGGGAACGTTCCGGGTCTGTCTCGACCAGCGCGGCCGACCCGTCGGCCAGGGCGACCATGACCGAGAGGCTGTGAGCGACGATGTCGTGCATCTCCCGGGCGATGCGGGCCTGTTCGGCCACCCGGGCGAGCCCGGCCTGCCGGTCGCGTTCCTCAGCGAGCTGCCCGGCCAACGCCAGCAGCGCTGCCTCATACCGTCTGCGGTCGCCGAGGTTCACCCCCACGAGGGTCGCCGCCAACATGCTGACCGCGTATTGGGAACCCATCACGATCCAGGCGGCGTCGGCGGCCGAGGCGACCAGCGGGCTGCCCGCAACCCGCACGAAGGCGGCGAGAAATCCGACGGTGACGGATGCCGCCAGCCCGATCCAGGCGCTGACAGCGCTGCGATACACGGCGAGCGCGTACAGGCCGATCAGCACCGGCAGGGCATCGGCCGGGCCGGACCCGGGGTAGGACACGATCAGGCCCGCCCAGGATACGACGAGAACGGTGCGCGGGGCATGCCGGCGCACGAGCAGCGCGATCGTGACCACGACGACCATGACGGCCCGGCTCACAGAATCAGCGAGGCTTTGCGGCCCCGCACCCGGAACGACGATGGCGGTGACAACCCACCCCAGCAGCACCGGAAGCAGGTAACCGGACGCGACTGCGGCATCGGTCAACCAGGGGTGTCGTGACCAGAACCGGCGGGCTGCTCCGGGCGGAGTCGGCAGAGCCAGTTCTCCCCCGGGCGCAACGGGCCCGGGGGAGATATCGCTACTGCTCATGGGCTAACTTTACGCGTCACGCCGTTTCAGGAGCAGTGCCGCCGTCACCAGGCTCGCGGCGACCCAGCCGAGCGCCACGAGCAGGTTCTGCCAGGGTTCTACGATGGCGCTCGTACCGGTCTGAGCGAACATCTCCACGCCCGCGTTGGAGAGCAGGTACGGGGTCACGGTGAGCGCCCAGTCGGCGGGAATCATGCCGACGACGATCGGCAGCACCAGCAGGGTTCCGACCGCGAGCGCGATGGATCCGGCGCTGCTGCGCAGGAATGCGCCGACACCGAGCGCGAAGACCGCGACCAGGGCCAGGTACAGCGCCGATGCCAGCAACGGCAGCAGCACGATGGGATCGAACAGGTTGGCGCTGAGGCCCTCGCCCAACAGCAGCAGCGAGGCGACCCCGAACGAGGCGACAGCGCTCACGACGCCCACGACGAAGGTAGCCAGGAACATCACGATCGCTTTCGCGGCGAGCGCCGGAATTCGTCGCGGCACCGCGGTCAGGGTGGACTTGATCATGCCGGTGGAGTACTCGCCGGTGATCGAGATGACACCGAGGATCGCGACGATCATCTGCCCGAGGAACACCCCGGAAGTCGCGGCCGAGAGCAGAATGAGCGCCTGGTCTTCCGCCGGGATCTGCATGCTCAGGCCCACGCCGCCCAGTTGCACAGCTGACGCGATCGACATGAGCGCCGCAACGGCAATCGCCAGCACGATGACGAGAACGAATGACCACACGGTGGAGCGCAGGCTGCGCAGCTTGATCCACTCGGACGAGAGGATGCCCAGAAAGCTCAATCCGGATCTGGATCCGGCCGGGACGTCACGCCGGGCCTGGTCGTTCGGGGCGGGAGTGGTCGGGGCTTTGGGGGTGATGGTGCTCATCGTGACGCCTCCTGCAGGGTGCTCGGGTCGGGTTCGGGCGCGGTGCCCGCAGTCCCGCCGGTGCGGTACTCAACCTCGTTCTGGGTGAGGGCCATGTAGGCCTCTTCGAGCGAACCGTCCAGCGTGGACAGTTCGTGGAGCGGCAGGCCGGCGCGTGCGGCCTGGTCGCCGATCTCGGCGGCGGTGACGCCGACGATTTCGAGGACGTCCTTGTCGACGTTGCTCACGGTCACCTCCGGCTGCGCGAGCAGCGCGGCCAGTTCGGTGGCCCGCGGGCTGCGCACCCGAACCGTGCTGCGGGTGGAGGCGGAGATGATGTCG
>JAWOHA010000277.1:0-4085 GCA_046496385.1 Cryobacterium sp.
GTCGGTGACGTCGTACACCGGCGGGGCCAGCCGGTTCGACGCGGTCTCGTCGGGTCCGAAGATGCGAAAAGTGTGCGGATTCAACCGGATGACCTCGGCCAGGTAACCGCCGAGCACCCGAGTGGCCTCGTTCACCGTGGCGCCGGGAACGGGCACGTCAACGGCGTAGTCGCGAAAGTCGGGCAGCACCAGGTTCTCGCGCAGCAGCCCGCCGTTGGCGACCGGGTTCGCGCTCATGCGCTGAATGCCGACCGGGGCCAGCGCGCTGATCGCGGCGACGGGAGCGCCCGCCTCGGTGAAAAGCTCTTCGGGACGGTAGGACCGCATCCACTGCTCCAGCAGCGCCGTGTGAGCGGGGGTGTCTCGGGCGTTGCCGAGCGGAACCTGATGGGAACGCCAGGTGCCCTCGACCTGCTGGCCGTCGATGACGGGTGGGCAGGTCCAGCCCTTGGGGGTGCGCAGAATGATCATGGGCCAGCGCGGGCGCGGCAGTTCGTCGGCCTCGTCTGCGGCGGCGGCCGTCTTGATCTCGGAGATCTGGTTGAGCACCAGGTCGAGCACGGTGGCCATGCGCTCGTGCACGAGACGCGGGTCTTCGCCGTCGAACCCGCCGGAGACGATGTAAGGGGTATGGCCGTAGCCGCGCATCAGGTCGAGCAGTTCATGTTCGGGGATGCGCGCCAAGACGGTGGGGTTGGCGATTTTGTACCCGTTCAGGTGCAGGATCGGCAGCACGACCCCGTCGTTGCGGGGATCGATGAACTTGTTGGAGTGCCAGCTGGTGGCCAGCGGGCCGGTTTCGGCCTCGCCATCGCCGACGACAGCCGCCACGAGCAGGGTGGGATTGTCGAACGCGGCTCCGTAGGCGTGGCTGAGGGCGTAGCCGAGCTCGCCGCCCTCATGGATGGAGCCGGGCAGCTCAGGCGAGGCATGGCTGGGAATGCCGCCCGGGAAGGAGAACTGCCGGAACAGTTTCTGCACCCCCGCCTCGGTGGGGGGAATGTCGCTGTACACCTCGCTGTAGGTGCCGTCGAGGTAGGCGTTGGCGACCATGCCCGGGCCGCCGTGGCCGGGGCCGGCCACGAAGAGGGTGTTCAGGGAACGTTCCTGAATGGCGCGGTTGAGGTGGGCGTAGAGAAAGTTGAGCCCGGGCGTGGTGCCCCAGTGGCCGAGCAGGCGCGGTTTCACGTGGTCGCGGGTGAGCGGCTCGCGCAGCAGGGCGTTGCCGAGCAGGTAGATCTGGCCCACGGCAAGATAGTTGGCGGCACGCCACCAGGCGTCGATACTGGCGAGCGCCTCCGCGGTGAGCGGGGCCGGGGCTCGCATGGGCCAGGGTGCGGGTTCGGGTGTACGGAACATGGAATCCTCCAAGCGCTCACGAATGGTCACTACGCGCTCCCATACTAGAGACGCCCGGTGACGCCTTGGGGCTGTGGGCGCGTTCGGTGCACGATGGGCGCGAAGAAGGGGCCGAAGGTCCTGGGCGGCGGGCGGGGCATCCGGGCAGAGAAAAGACCCCTCGCGCACCCGCCAGAGCCCGGTTACCCTTGCTACGTTTCCGTCCTGGGGGAGTTGGCCTGGATGACGCCACGCGAGGAGCCAAGCCCCCAGCATAGGTCAGAAACGTCGGCGGTGTGAGCACGCTGTTTTGTCAGGTAAGATTCTCTGGTGCCGTTCAATTCGTTGAATGGCCGGCCAGGAGAATTCGCCTAGTGGCCTATGGCGCACGCTTGGAAAGCGTGTTGGGTGAAAGCCCTCGGGGGTTCGAATCCCCCATTCTCCGCCAATCAGTGTCACCGGGTCTCGACGACTCCGCCGGTCGAGGCCGCGCCTGCGAGGATCGAGACCACGCACGCCGGTCTCAAGCTCGAAGTGCGTCTTGCGAGGTCTCGATCGCTCGTGCCTCGCGCCTCGACCAGCGAGACGGCGATTCGTATCGACAACTCCGCCGGTCGAGGCCGAGCCTGCGAGGATCGAGACCAGGCACGCCGGTCTCCAGACCCGCCACGAGTTCGAAGAGCGTCTTACGCGGTCTCGATCGCTCGTACCTCGCGCCTCGACCGGCGAGACGACGACCCGATCCCTCGTATCTCGCGCAGCGGGAGGGCGACCCGATCGCTCGCGCCTCGACCGGCGAGAGGGCGATTCGCGCGCGGAGGAGAGTTACCGGCGGTTCGCGCGCCTCGACGTCGACTGGGGGAGCCGCGGTTTCTCGGCGGTGGCGCTGGTCGGATTCGCCGACGCGCTGCGTCTCGTGCCCGCGGCGGGAGTGATCATCCGCGAGGCGGATCGGGAGTGCGTGCCCGTCGACCTGGCAGACCTCGTGGGGGTCGACTTCTTCCGGGTCGATGACGGCGCCGCCGCGGCGGATGCCCCATCCTGGTCGAAGCGCCGCCCGCGCGGGTTGCTCGGCAGCATCGCGAGGGTGAGCAGAATCAGGCCGCCGAGCCCTGGAATCACGCAGATCAGCACGAACCAGCCGGAGATATTGGCGTCATGCAGTCGGCGCACCAGAAAGGCCAGGTTCGGCACGACGGTGACCACGAGGATCAGCAGCGTCAGCACGCCGGCGACGCGGGCCCACATCATTCCGTCACCCGACGAGGGAATCAACTGCAGTGCAAGGCTGAGGCCGATGAGCCCGAAAACCGTGCCGGTCCAGGTCCAGAACGGCGCACGACGCGTACGTCCGGTGAAACTGACCCAAGGGCCGACGACGGCGCTGGAGGCGCGAACACCACGGGAGGTAACCATATGCTCACGTTAACCCGCCCGGGCGCGTTCGTCGACACTTGGAGTTGGCTGGATGCCGGGTGGGCGGCGACCGACGGCAGGCGCGTGGCGGGACGCCGGGCACGGGAGGATCGGGGTGGCGGGGCCGCCGCATCCGTCACCGTCGCCGCGACGGTCGGCGCGGGAGCGCGCCCCATTTGTGGCGAGCGCGCCGGTAATTGCCGGGGCGCTCACCGAAATCGGGCGCACTCAGGGCCACGAAGCCCGGTGCAGGCGCACTCAGGGCCACGAAGCCCGGTGCGGGCGCGCTCAGGGCCACGAAGCCCGGTGCCGGTGGGGCAACCGGCCGCGCGGAAAGGCTAGCCTTATTCCATGGCCATTCTTCCCCTTGTCGAGCCCGTTGATCGTCTCAGTGCCGCCGAAACGGTGCGCACCGCGCGCCAACGCCGACTCCCCCAGCTCAATGAGCTGGGTCAGCGCCGCCTGGCCAACGCCCGCGTGCTCGTGCTCGGCGCCGGCGGCCTCGGCTCCCCCGCCCTGCTGTATCTGGCTGCGGCCGGGGTCGGCACCATCGGCATCGTCGACGGCGACGACGTGGAACCCAGCAATCTGCAGCGCCAGATCGTGCACGGCCAGGCCGACGTGGGCCGCCCCAAGGTCGACAGCGCCGCCGAGAAGATCGCCGAGATCGCCCCTGAAGCCACCGTGATCGTGCACAACGAGCGCCTCGTCGCCGCGAACGCCCGCACCATCATCAGCGACTACGACGTGGTCATCGACGGCACCGACAACTTTCCCACCCGTTTTCTGGTGAACGACACCTGCGCGGCCCTCGGGTTGCCGCTGGTGTGGGCGTCTGTGCTGCGCTTCGACGCGCAGCTCTCGGTGTTCTGGGCCACCCCGCCCGCCGACAGCGGCTTGACCGGCGTGCACCTGCGCGACCTGTTCCCCACTCCGCCGGCCGAGGGCGAGGTGCCCAACTGCGCTGACGCCGGCGTGCTCGGCGCGCTCTGCGGCCAGGTCGGCTCGCTCATGGCCACCGAAACCATCAAGCTGATCACCGGCATCGGCTCGCCGCTGATCGGCCGCATTCTGGTGATCGACGCCCTCGACGGTCGCTTCAGCGAGGTGCCGCTGCTGGGCACCGGCATCGCCGCCGCCCCCACCGCCGCCGAGATCGCCGCGAACACCGCCGCTGAGAATGAGGCCGCCGGTGTGCCTGAGGGCGGCTGGCCCGAGGTGAGCACCGAGCAACTGGTGGCCCGCCTCGACGCCCGCAGCGCCGGCACCGACGACTTTCTCGTTGTGGACGTGCGCGAGCCGAGCGAGCACGCCGAAAGCTCGATTCCGGA
>JAWOHA010000334.1:0-8629 GCA_046496385.1 Cryobacterium sp.
AATCACGCCACGTTTGCGGCAGGCGCCCAAATCAATGGGTTGCCGCACTGCAGCACGCGTTGGGGCCGCCGTGATGTAAGTAATTCCGACACCGGCTGGGCGCCGGCAAGCCCGTCATCGATGTCGAAGACCAGCAGGCCGACGTGCGAGCAGCCCAAGCCGTCAGGTCGCGCCGCGCTGCCGTTCCCGCAGCCGACTGCCCACGAACTGTCCGCCGAAGTACGCCGCGACGAACACCGGCAGCGCCACCCAGCGAAACGGCAGTCCGAGCGCAAAGCGCAGCGCGATCACGATCGGCACCGGCGCGTGGATGGCGACGAACCACGCCGGCGAGAACTTGCGCAGCCGCGCGCGCCACCAGCCGAAGGGAAGGTTGACGAGGAAGGTGGCGACGATGGCTACCGCGTACTCGTCGAGCAGGGAGTTCGGATCCATGCCGCGAGCGTGCGTCGTGCAGCGCCCCGCCGTCAATCGGGTCCGAGCGTGCCACGATTGCTACCCGCGCGCGCGGAGGCCGTGCTAGCTTCCGGCCGTGCAGCCGAACGAACCGGATTCCGCCGTCCCCGACTCGCCGCGCTACCGCATGGTGGTGCTGGCGATGCTGGTGCTGGTCTACACGTTCAACTTCATCGACCGGCAGATCGTCGGCATCCTCGCGATCCCCATCAAGGCCGACCTCGGCCTCACCGACACGCAACTCGGGCTCATGGGCGGGCTCGCCTTCGCACTCTTCTACACCGCGCTCGGCATCCCGATCGCGATGCTGGCCGACCGCAGCAACCGCACCACCATCATGACCATCGCGCTGGTGCTGTGGAGCGCCATGACCGCGGTCTGCGGCTTCGCACAGAACTTCTGGCAACTGTTCCTGGCGCGCCTCGGCGTCGGCGTCGGCGAGGCGGGCGGAGTCGCGCCTGCCTATTCGATCGTGGCGGATTACTTTCCGCCACAGCAGCGGGCGCGTGCGCTCGCCGTTTACTCCTTCGGCGTGCCGATCGGCAGCGCACTCGGCATCGTGTTCGGCGGCTTGATCGCGCACCTGGTGGACTGGCGCACGGCCTTCATCGTGGTGGGTGTCGCGGGCGTGCTGATCGCGCCGGTGTTCAAGCTCGTGGTGCGCGAGCCGCCGCGCGGGCGTTACGACGGAGCCAAGCGCGCCGGCACGCCCGCGAGCTTTCGCGAAGTCATGCGGGTGCTGATTTCCAAGCGCTCGTTCTGGGGCATCTCGTTCGGCGCGGCGGCCTCCTCGATGATGGGCTACGGCCTGTTCTTCTGGCTGCCGTCGTTCTTCGTGCGCAGCCACGGCATGACCCTGCTCGACGCCTCGCTGTACTTCGGCGCGATCCTGCTGGTGGGCGGCATCGCCGGCCTGTGGATGGGCGGCTGGCTCGTGGACCGCTTCGGCGCCGCGCGCAGGCGCAACTACGCGATCATCCCCGCCGTCGCTTTCCTCTGCACCGCGCCCTTCTACGTGGGCGCCGTCACCTCCACGTCGCTCGCGGTCTCGTTTGCACTTTTCCTGGTGCCCACGGCGCTCGGGCTCGTGTGGCTCGGGCCGGTACTGTCGGCCATCCAGCACATCGTGCCGCCCGGCATGCGCGCCACGGCCTCCGCGATCTTCCTGTTCGTGAACAACCTGATCGGCATCGGCCTCGGTTCGGTGGCGCTCGGCGCGCTCTCGGACGTGCTGTCGGTGCGTTACGGCGCCGACTCGCTGCGCTACGCGATCCTCGCCGGCACGGTGTTCTACTTCGTCGCGGCGGGGCTGTTCCTGCTGTCGGCTAAGCGGCTGGAGAAGGACTGGGAGTAGCGTGGGGCACCTCGCCCTCCGTGCGGCAACTCGGCTTGCATCGCCAGCGGGCGTGTCTACAATGTAGATACATTCTGCTGGAGTAGGACATGGAAACCGTCATTCGCAAGTGGGGCAACAGCCCGGCCCTTCGCCTGCCGACCTCGGTGCTCAAGGAGGCGGGCTATCGTCTCGAGCAGAAGGTTGAACTGTCTGTCTCGCGAGGCCGGATCGTGATCCAGCCGGTTGAGAAGGTTGAGTACGACCTCGATGCTTTGGTGCGCGGCATCAAGCCCAGCAATGCGCACGGCGAAGTTAGTTTCGGTCGGCCGGTGGGCAAAGAGTCGCTCTGATGGCGCGGCGAGGGTACGTGCCGGATGCCAGCGACGTCGTCTGGCTGGAATTCGACCCTCAGGCCGGCCATGAGCAGGCCGGTCACCGCCCTGCCCTCGTGATCAGTCCAGCCAGCTACAACCGCAAGACCGGCTTGATGGTCTGCTGTCCGATCACCACCCGGATCAAGGGGCACCCTTTCGAGGTGCTGACGACATTGGACGGTGTCGAATGCGCCGTCCTGTCCGATCAGATCAAGTCACTGGATTGGAAAGTTCGCCGAGCCCGGAAGAAGGCAGGCGTATCGGCCGACGTGATGATTCACGTGCGGGCCAAGGTCAAGGCGCTCCTGATGCTTTCCTGATTGCAGCCGTGAAGGCTCGGGCCGTCCGTGGCCCATAGCTTCCCCCCACAATCAAACGCTCAATCCGGCGGCCGGCTTGTCGCGGGCTGCACGGGAACGGTCAGCGCCCCGGACGCCGGGACCGAGATCGGAGCGCCTGCCTGCGTGGTCGTGCGCGTCCTGCGCGCCTGCTTGAGCAACTGCTTCGCTTCCTTCTGCGCCGCCCGCTGCCGCGCCTTCTCGATGCGCTGCTGGCGCTTGATCTCGGCCTTGGTGAGCGTCGTCGCCGGGGTCGTCGTCGCGGCGGTCGGCGACGTCAGCGATGCCGTCGAGACCACGGGCGGAGACGGATCCGGAGCTGGCCCGGGCGCGGCGACGGGCAAGCCGCTTGGCTTCTCGTCGCTGACGATGGTGATCGTCCCGCCATCGGGCGTACCGATCTGGTAGGCCGGGGGCGTGCTCGTGCTGGCGCTCAAGGTGAACGTCGCCGTCTCGTCGACCTCCGGCGTCGCGTCGTTCACGGGCGTCAGCGTGACCGTCGTCGAACCAGACGCCGCCGGAATGTTCCATTGATAGATTCCGCCGCCAAGGAAAGCCCCGCCGGGCGAAAGCGAGTAATCGCTGCTGAACGTCGCCGTGCCGGAAAGCGCGACGCGGACGCTCAGCCCCGCGGCCAGGTTGCCACCCGTGCGCGCCAGCACCCAGGCGCCCGTGTCAAGCGGGTTCTCGGACGCCGTAGCATCCGTGACCGTCAGAGTCACCACCGGCGGATCGTCGGTGATGGTGATGGTTCCGGAGTTCGGCGCGCCGATGTTGTAGGTCGGCGGCGTGGCCACGCTCGGACTCAGGTCGAGCACGATCGTCTCGGCACCCTCGACGAGGTTGTCGAGGGCCGGCGTCACCGTCACCGTCAGCGAGGCCTGGCTGGCCGGGATGCTGAAGTTGTAGAGCCCGCCACCAAGGAAAGCCCCACCCGGCGACCAACTGAAATCCGGCGAGAAGCTGGCCGTGCCGGACACGGCCACGCGCGCCGACAGCGCGAGGGCAAGGTTGCCCCCGCTACGCGCCAGTACGAACGTGCCGGTGGTCTGCCCGGCCTCGGTGGCCGTGTTGTCCGTGACCGTGAGCGTCAACACCGGCGGGTCGTCGGCGATCGTGATGGTGCCGGAGTTCGGGGTGCCGATCGTATAGGCCGCCGGCGTGGCTCCGCTCGGGCTCAGGTCGAGCACGATCGACTCCGCACCCTCAACCAGGTTGTCTTGGGTCGGCGTGACCGTCACGGTCAGCGACTCCTGCCCTGCCGGGATGTTGAACTGGTAGATCGCTCCGCCGGCGAACGATCCGCCGGGCGACCAGCTGAAGTCCGTGGAGAAGGTCGCCGTGCCGGACAACGCCAGCCGCACCGCGAGCGCGGTGGCAACGTTTCCGCCAGCGCGGGTCAGCGTGAACGAACCCGTGGTCTGCCCGGCTTCCGTTGCCGTGTTGTCCGGCACGGTGAGGGTGACCACGGCCAGTCCAGAAGTCACGTTCACGGTGAACTGCGTACGAGCCGTCGTGCTGGCCGTGGTCGTCGCCGTGAACCCGGCGGGCTGCGTGATAGAGAGAACAGTCGATCCGGCCGCCGCCGGCACGAAGCTCGCGCTGAGGAAGCTCGTGTTGCCCGTGAACACCAGCGGGCTGGTCGTGATCGTGCCGGCCGCCGGGTTCGAGCTCGTCACCGGCACGTTGAAGGTGACACCGCCGCGCGTCTCCTGGAACGCTGCGAACGCTCCCGCGTCGGTGAGGCGAATCGCGTAAACCTGGTAAGAAGCGGGTGTTCCCGCCACGGACGTCGGGTCGCTGGTGTTGTAGAACGCGAAGCCCGAGGGCGTCACGCTCACCGCCAGCGTCGCATCGCCGTATCCGGGCGCCGAGGCCGTCACCACCGTCGCCCCGATCGCCGTGCCCTGCACGTACACCGCGCGGTTCGCCGCGTTCGCCACCGCCGGGATCACCAGCGTCTCGGCCCCGGCTGCCGTCGCACTCGAGGACAGCAGCACGCCCGAGCCCGCCGGCACCGAGAGCGTCAGGTCCACCGGAGACGGAGGCGCGTTCTGCAGTCGAACCTGGACGGTTTGCTGCAGCTCCTTGCCGACCGACACCGAGACCGGCGAGAAGATGACCGTCGAACCCACCACGTTCACGGTGAACTGCGTACGCGCAGTGTTGGTGGTCGTCGTGGTCGCCGTGAAGCCGACGGGCTGCGTGATCGCGAGCTGCGTCGAACCATTCGCGACCGGGTCGAAATTCGCGGCCACGAAGCTCGTGTTGCCGGTGAACGCCAGCGGGCTCGTGACTATCGTACCCACCGTCGGGTTCGAGCTCGTGACGGGAACGTTGAAGGTGACGCCGCCGCGCGTCTCCTGGAACGCGGCGAACGCGCCGGCGTCGGTCAGGCGGATCGCGTACACCTGGTAGTTCTGGTTGGCCGCGAACACGTCGACGGTCGTCGGGTCGCTGGTGTTGTAGAAAGCGAAGCCCGACGGGGTCACGTTCACGGCCAGCGTGTCATTTCCGTAGCCAGGCGCGGAGGCTGTCACCACCGTGGCGCCGATCGCCGTGCCCTGGACGTAGATCGTTCGGTTGACCGCGTTGGCCACCGCCGGGATAACCAGCGTCTCAGCACCCCCCGAGGTCGCGCTCGAGGACAGCAGTACGCCCGAGCCTGCCGGCACGGACAGCGTCAAGTCCACGGGCGAGGGCGGTGCGTTCTGCAACCGCACCGAGACGTTTTGCTGCAGGTCCTTGCCGACAGTCACCGTGTCCACCGAGAACAGCACCGCCGAGCCCACCACGTTCACGGTGAACTGCGTGCGGGCGCTGGAGCTCGCAGTCGTCGTCGCGGTGAAACCCGCCGGCTGCGTGATCGACAGCTGCGTCGAACCAGTGGCGATCGGATCGAACACCGCGTTGACGAAATCCGTGTTGCCAGTGAACGCGAGCGGACTGGTGACGATCGCGCCCGTCGCCGGGCTCGAACTCGTCACCGGCACGTTGAAAGTGACGCCGCCACGCGTCGGCTGCCAGGTCTGCAACGCGCCCGCCTCGTTCAGGCGCACCGACCAGACCTGGTAGTTCTGGTTGGCCGCGAACACGTCGACGCTGGTCGGCTCGCTGGTGTTGTAGAAGGCGAAACCCGAGGGCGTCACATTCACCGGCAGGGCCGCGCTCGAGTAGCCGGCGGCCGAGGCCGTCACTGTCGGCGAGCCAATCGCCGTGCCCTGCACGTACACCGTGCGGTTGGTGGCATCTCTGACCGCCGGGATCACCAGCGTCTCGGCCCCGGCTGCCGTTGCGTTCGAGGACAACAGCACTCCGGAGCCCGCCGGCACCGACAGCGTCAGGTCCACCGGTGAAGGCGGCGCGTTCTGCAGCCGCACCGACACGGTCTGCTGCAGGTCCTTGCCGACCGTCACCGAGGCCACCGAGAACAGCACCGTCGAACCGACCACGTTCACGGTGAACTGCGTGCGCGCCGACGAACTCGCAGTCGACGTCGCCGTGAATCCTGCCGGCTGCACGACGGCCAGTACGGTCGAGCCGGCCGCGACCGGGTCGAACTGCGCGTTGACGAAATCCGTGTTGCCGGTGAACTCGAGCGGGCTCGTGACGATGGTACCGGTCGCCGGACTCGAGCTCGTCACCGGCACGTTGAAGGTGACGCCGCCGCGCGTTGGCTGCCAGGTCTGCAATACGCCCGCCTCATTCAGGCGCACCGACCAGACCTGGTAGTTCTGGTTGGCCGCGAACACGTCGACGCTGGTCGGATCGCTGGTGTTATAGAACGCGAAGCCCGAGGGCGTAACGTTCACTGACAGCGTGTCGTCCGCGAATCCGGGCGCCGAGGCAGTCACGGCCGGCGCGCCGATCGCCGTGCCCTGCACGTATACCGTGCGGTTCGTCGTATTCGCCACCGCCGGGATCACCAGCGTCTCGGCGCCCGCCGCCGTCGCAATCGAGGACAGCAGCACCCCCGAGCCCGCCGGCACCGACAACGTCAGATCCACCGGCGAGGGCGGCGCGTTCTGCAGCCGCACCGACACGCTTTGCTGCAGGTCCTTGCCCACCGACAGCGTATCGACCGTGAAGATCACGTTGCCGAGCGAGAACACGCTCACGGCCTTGGTCGCCTCGGGCACGCCGGCCGCACTCGCGCGGATCGTGGTGCCGCCGACGCCCACGCCGGTCACCGGCACCTGGATCAGCGTCTGCCCCGCGGGGAACGTCACGGTGGCCGGCACCGTCGCGACGGAAGCGTTGTCGCTCGAGAGGTTGACCGTCAGGCCGCCGACGTTCGCCGGTGCCGACAGGTTTAGCGCGACGTTCTGCACGCCGCCCACCGGAATCTCGATCGTTGCCGGCGCGGCCTGGAACGTCAGCGTCAGCGCCACCGTCACCGCGCGCGTCTCGGGCGCGTAACCGGCAGCAGTCGCGGTTACCATCGTCGTGCCGAGCGCGACGCCGGTCACCTGCGGGTTCGCCGGCGGCAGCGATTGCCCGTTCGGGATCGTCACCGTCAGCGGGTTGATCGTCGCGGTGGCCGGGTCGGCGATGCTGAGCGAGATCACCACGTCGCCCACCGCGGGCGTCGACAGGCTGATCGGCAGGCTCGCGGACTGACCCGGGCCGACCACCGGTACGACGCCGATGTTCACCGTCTGGTTGGACACCGACACGCCGACCGTCGCCGGCGTGTAGCCGGCCGCGGCGGCCTCGAGCGTCGCCGCGCCGATCGCGACGCCCGACACCGTGAAGGCAGCCGAGGTGCCGCCGGCCGCGATGAACACGCTCACAGGCGCCACCGTGGCGATGCCGGTCGCACTGCTCGAGAGGTTGACGGTCACGCCGCCGGCGGGCGCGGCCGCGCCGAGTGTCACCGTGCCGGCGATGCTACGGCCGACGCCGACGATCGGACTGCTCACCGCGATCGACAGCGTGCGCAGCGACACGGTGACGTTGGCGTTCGCGGCCGTGTATCCGGCTGCGGTCGCCGTAATCTGCGCCGTACCCGCCGTCGCGCCGGCCGTCACCTGAAACGCCGCGCTCGATGCGCCCGCGGCGATCGTCACCGAGGCAGGCACCGTCGCCACGTCCGTGTCGTCGCTCGCGAGCGTGACCACGACGCCGCCTGCGCCGGCGGGCGCCGGGATGCTGACCGTGAGATTGCCGGTCGCGCCAACCAGCAGCGACTGGTTGGCCGGCGCCAGCGTCAGCGTCGGCGAGTCGTCGTTGAGAATGGTGCCCGTGCCGCGGCCGACCGCGATGGTGGCATTCATCGGGCTGGAAAGGTCGACGAAGAACGTCTCGTTGGGCTCGACGTCGGTGTCGCCGTTGACGAGCACGGTGATGGTCTGGACCGCGGTGCTGCCGGCCGGGAAGGTGAGCGTGCCGCTTGTCGCGACGAAGTCGGAGCCGGCGGTGGCCGTGCCGTTGGCCGTGGCGTACGCCACCGTCACTACGCGGTCGATCGCCTTCGAGATCGACACCGTGAACACGGCATCGGTGGTGCCGGCGTCGCCCTCGGGCACCGACACGTTGTCGATGCTGAGCGCAGGCAGGGCCGCCACGGTGATCGCGACGTCGCTGGGGGCGCTGTCGAGCGCGCCGTCGCTCACCACGAGACGCAGCACGTACAGGCCGGTGGCGGAGACCGTGATAGTCGGGTTCACCACCGTCGTCGACGGCGTGAATCCGACCGTCGCGCCGGGCGGCGCGGTCTGCACGGTCCACTGGTAGGTGATCGGGTCGCCGTCCGGGTCGCTCGAGCCGCTGCCGTTGAGCACGATCGCATCGCCGAGGAACACCGACTGGTCGGGCCCGGCGTTCGCCACCGGCGCGCGGTTGTCGGACGTCACCGTAACCGTGACCGTGGCGCTCGAGGTGCCGCCGCGGCCGTCGCTGATCACGTAGGTGAAGCTGGTGACGCCGCTGAAGCCGGCGTCCGGCGTGAAGCGGATCTTGTTCGCCTCGATCGCCGTCGAGCCGCCGGCCGGGTCCGAGACCTCGGTGATGGTGAGCGGATCGCTATCGGGGTCGCTGTCGTTCGCGAGCACGTCGATGAGCACCGACACGCCCTCGGGCGTGGTCGCTGCGTCGTTCACGGCACTCGGCGGACGATTCTCGAG
>JAWOHA010000335.1:0-10306 GCA_046496385.1 Cryobacterium sp.
GTGGAGCAGTTCGGTAGCTCGCTGGGCTCATAACCCAGAGGTCGTAGGTTCAAATCCTGCCCCCGCAACGAACGGCCCGGAACCTATGGTTCCGGGCCTTTTTTGTGCCCGCCCGGCCGGAAGGCGTGGTCAGCACGGCCACACAGACGGGGTATGATTATGTACGTAGCGCGGGGTGGAGCAGTTCGGTAGCTCGCTGGGCTCATAACCCAGAGGTCGTAGGTTCAAATCCTGCCCCCGCAACCATGGGCGTCGCACGCGGCGCCAAATCGATTGTCACGACATCGAATCAGCACGACATAGAATCAGCAGGGCCGGGCAGCAGACATGCTGCACCGGCCCTGTTTTTTTATCCCTTCTGCTGCGCCCGGCTCAGAGCTACCTCGAGACAGAGCCGCTATCTCGCGACAGGGCCGTCACCTCGGGACAGAGCCGCTGCGAGGCAGCACAGAATCTCGGCCTGCGCGGTGGCGGGTGAGGTGACCGCGCTGTAGAGTCACCGGCGATTGCCCGTGCTTGACTCCCGCCCTGAGCCGAAGGAGACCACCATGACCACCGCGAAGCCGAACATTCTCATTCTGTGGGGCGACGACATCGGATGGTGGAACATCAGCTACAACAGCCGCGGTCAGATGGGCTACCACACCCCGAACATCGATCGGGTGGCCCACGAGGGCGTCGCTTTCACCGACTACTACGGTCAGCAGAGCTGTACCGCGGGGCGGGCCGCTTTCATCACGGGTCAGAACCCGATCCGCACGGGCCTGACCAAGGTCGGGATGCCCGGGGCCGACATCGGCCTCCAGGCCGAAGATCCCACCATCGCCGAGCTCCTGAAGCCGCTGGGATATCGCACGGGGCAGTTCGGTAAGAACCACCTCGGTGACAAAGACGAGTTCCTGCCCACCGTGCACGGCTTCGACGAGTTCTTCGGCAACCTGTACCACTTGAATGCCGAGGAAGAGCCGGAAGGTGACAGCTACCCCACGGACCCCGCGTTCCATGCCCGGTTCGGTCCTCGGGGAGTGCTGCACTCGTGGGCAGACGGGGCGGGCGGCCAGAAGATCGAGAACACCGGCCCCCTCACCCGCAAGCGGATGGAGACGTTCGATTCCGAGGTGACCGATCACGCCCTCCGGTTCATCGATGACGCGCACGAGGCTGAGGAGCCCTTTTTTCTCTGGTGGAACACCACGGGGATGCATTTTCGCACCCATGCCGCGCCCGAGCACAAGGGCAAGAGCCATGGACAGGGGGACTACGCCGACGTGATGGTGGCGCACGACGAGTACGTCGGCACGATGCTCGACAAGCTCGACGAGCTCGGGATCGCCGACAACACGATCGTCATGTACTCGACCGACAATGGGGTGCACTTCAACAGCTGGCCGGATGCGGGCGTCACCCCGTTCCGCTCGGAGAAGAACACCAACTGGGAGGGCGGCTGGCGGGTTCCCTGCTTCGTGCGGTGGCCGGGCCAGATTCCGTCCGGGAGGGTGCTCAACGGAATCGTCTCCCACCAGGACTTCCTGCCTACTTTGCTGGCTGCGGCCGGGGAACCCGAGATCACCGGGAAACTGCTCGAGGGCCACACGGCGGCGGACAAGACATTCACCGTGCACATCGACGGGGAGAACATGCTGCCCTACTTCACGGGAGCGGTGGCTGATTCTCCGCGCGAGCACTTCTTCTACATCAGTGATGACGGCGACATTCTGGCCATCCGCATGGGCGACTACAAGGCCGTTCTCATGGAGCAGCGCGCGACCCGTCTGATGGCGTGGGCCGAGCCCTTCGTGAAGCTGCGCGTGCCGAAGATCTTCAGCTTGCGTCAGGATCCGTTCGAGCGCGCCGACGAGAACTCGAACACGTACTGGGACTGGGTGCTCGATCACGCCTGGGTGGTTTACCAGATGCAGGCCACGGTGGCAGCGCAGATCCCGCAGTTCGCACAGTTCCCGCCGCGTCAGAAGCCGGCCGCGTTCAATCTGGACGCTGTGATGCGTCAGCTGGAAGACTCCACCAACGGAGCGCTGCACTAGTCGTGGCGCCGGAGAGGTCGCCGCTGCCGGATGACATGGCGTTCGTGCCCGGGGGACTGTTCCGCATGGGGTCGGACGAGCACTACGCCGAGGAGGCGCCCGCACACATGGTGACGGTCAGCGACGTGTGGATCGACCGGCACCCGGTCTCGAACGCTGATTTCGCGGCGTTCGTGACGGCAACCGGATACACGACGGTGGCGGAACGGGAACTGGATCCGGCAGATTTTCCGGGCGCGCCGATCGAGAATCTCGCCCCGGGCTCTCTGGTTTTCACCGGCACGCGCGGTCCCGTCGACCTGCGCGACCTGATGCAGTGGTGGACCTGGACCCCGGGGGCGAGCTGGCGTGCGCCGCACGGCCCCGCTGCAACGATCGGCGGGCCGTCTGACCATCCAGTCGTTCACGTCGCCTACGAGGATGCCGTCGCCTTCGCCGCCTGGGTGGGCAAAGATCTGGCTACGGAAGCGGAGTGGGAGCACGCCGCGCGTGGGGGACTCGACGGCGCAACGTTCGTCTGGGGGAACGACCCTGAGGGGCCCGACGAACGGCGCGCGAACTACTGGCATGGGCAGTTCCCGTGGCGCGCCGAACCGGGATACGGCTCCGCCAGGCCGGTCGGCTCGTTTCCCGCAAACGGCTACGGACTCTTCGACATGGCGGGAAACGTCTGGGAGTGGACCAAGGACTGGTACGCGCTGGGGCACTCCGAGTCAGCCGATGCCTGCTGCGCCCCCCTGGACCCGCGCGGCCCCGCGGAGGAGGCCAGCTTCGACCCGGCACAGCCGCGGTTCCGCATACCCCGCCGCGTCGTCAAGGGAGGCTCGTTCCTCTGCGCGGACACCTACTGCCTGCGGTACCGGCCAGCGGCCCGGCGGCCTCAGCCGATCGACACCGGCATGAGCCATATCGGCTTCCGCTGCGCGCGCCGCCCCTGAGCCCGACAGGGCCCGAACGCCTTCTCGACAGCGCACGGACTGCCCGCTGCCGCCGGGCACCGCGACGGGTGGTGTCGCGCCCTGACGAGCGCCTCTCACCCCGGGCCGGCCAGGCCGCGCACCGCGGCGATCGCGCTGCCCACACGCTCGGCGACCCGGTGCAGATCCTGCTGCGTGGTGCGGGAGGAGAGCGTGAAACGCACCGCAGTCTGGGCTTCGTCGGCCGGGATTCCGAGCGCGAGGAGCACGTGTGATGCCTCGTCGTTGCCGGCGGCGCAGGCCGAACCGCTGGAGCAGATGACCCCGCGGCGTTCCAGCTCGAGCAACACGGCTTCCCCGCTCGTGCCGGGAAAAATGAACGACGCCGTTCCGGGCAGCCGGTGCAGAGCATGACCGGTGAGCCGGGCCGTCGGCGCGGCCCGCAGCACCAGGCGTACAAACTCGCCCAAACGCTCCGTGGTGCGCCCGGCCGCGTCGGGGCGCTCGGCGTCGGCGAGGGCCAGTGCGGTGGCCAACGCCACGGCCCCGGCCACGTTCTCGGTGCCGCTGCGCCGGCCGCGTTCCTGCCCGCCGCCGTGCAGCACCGGTTCGAGGGGCAGGCGCCCCCGCACGCAGAGGACCCCGGTGCCCTGCGGGGCGCCCATTTTGTGCCCGGACAGGCTCAGGGCGTCCACGCCGAGCTCACGCACCCGCAGCGGAAGCCAGCCGGCCGCCTGCACCGCATCGCTGTGCAGGGGGATCCGGGCCGCGCTGGTGATGCGGCCCAGGTCGGCGAGGGGCTGAATCGTGCCGATCTCATTGTTGGCGTACTGCACCGAGACCAGGCTGGTGCCCGGGCGCAGAACCTTGCGCAGTTCCTCGGGGTCGACCCGACCGGCGGCATCCGTGCCGAGAAAGGTCACCGCGAAATCGTGCAACCGAACCAGGTAGTCGCAGGCTTCGAGCACCGCTTCGTGTTCGATCCGGGTCGTGACGATGTGGCGCCCGCGGGGAGCGCCGAGCGCCAAACCTTTGAGGGCCAGATTGTTGGCCTCGGTGCCGCCGCTCGTGAAGACGATATCGCCCGGCCTCACCCCCAGCACGGTGGCGACGCTGCGCCGGGCGCCCTGCAGGGCCGCAGCGGCGGCCTCCCCGACCGCATGGTGGCTGGACGGGTTTCCGAATCCCCCGCTCAGAAGCGGCCACATGGCCTCGAGGACTTCCGGTCGGATCGGTGTTGTGGCGGCGTTGTCGAGGTAAATCACACCTGCACCACCACGTCGAGGCCCAGGTCCAACGCGGGCGCGCTGTGCGTCAGCGCGCCCACGGAAATGACATCGACGCCGCTGAGCGCGACTTCGCGCACCGTGTCGAGGCAGACCCCGCCGCTGGCTTCGACGATGGCCCGCCCGTCGACCTGGGTGACGCCGGCCCGCAGCAGCTCCGGGGTGAAATTGTCGAGCATGATGGTGTCGACTCCGGCGGCGAGCACTGCCTCGATCTGGTCTGATCGGTCGACCTCCACCTCCAGATGGGTGGTGTGGGAGAGCTGTTCCCGAACGCGCAGCAGGGCCTCGGTGATGCTGACGCCGTTCTGGGTGAGCACCGCCAGGTGGTTGTCTTTCGCCATGACCGTGTCGGAGAGGCTGAACCGGTGGTTGTGGCCGCCGCCGTCACGCACAGCCTGCCGTTCGAGCGCACGCAGGCCCGGCGTGGTCTTGCGGGTGTCGACGATGCGGGCGGTGGTTCCGGCGACCGCGGCCACATACCGCGCGGTCAGGGTGGCGATTCCGCTCATGCGCTGCACGAAGTTCAGCCCGACACGTTCGGCCTGCAGCACCGCACGAGCCGGCCCGATCACATCGGCCAGCACCGTGCCGGCGGTAAACGGGGCGCCGTCCGCAACGCGCAGACTCACCCGACAGGTCGCATCGACAAGACGAAAAGCCGCGGCGAAGACTGCGCCGCCGCTGAAGACACCGGCTTCCCGGGCGACCAGATGGGCGGTCGCGGTCGCGGTCGCGGGAATCAGCACACTGGAGGTCAGGTCGCCCCAGGGGGCGTCCTCGTCGAGGGCGGCGCGCACGACGGTGGCGATGGCATGTTCGGTCAGCATGCGATGGCCTCCTCGGCCTGGCGGGTGGGCTCGGCGGTCGAGGCAACGCTCCTCCGGGTGACGGCCGAGAAGGTGGCGAGTTCGGGCCGGCTGAGCGGAAAATCGGCACGATGGTGTGCTCCGCGGGACTCCTCCCGGGCCAGAGCGGCCGCCGCGGTGAGTCGGGCCAGGTCGAGCAGGTTACGGTCTTCATAGTCGGCGACGGTCACGGGGGTCGGTGCGGCCCGCCAGGTGGACAGCACCTGGACGGCGTCGGAGAGCCCGTTGCCCGTGCGGTGCACGCCGACGTCGTTCCACATCAGCTCCTGCACGGCCGGGCGCAGCCCCGCAGTGGCGGTGCCGGCGTCCGAAGCGCCGATACCCGGGGGGGCGAGAGGCGGGGGGCTGTCTTCGTCGGGGAGCGCGGCGTCGTGCGGCAGCGGGCGCGCCGGAGCGGTGCCGGGGGAGTGCGCCAGGGAACGGACGGCCCGATCGGCGAAGACCACGGCCTCCAGCAGGGAATTGGATGCGAGCCGGTTGGCTCCGTGAGCGCCCGTCCGGGCGGCTTCGCCCACCGCGAGCAGCCCGGGCAGCGTCGTTCTGCCCCAGGTGTCGGTGACGATTCCGCCCATCCAGTAGTGCGCGGCCGGCGCCACCGGAATCGGTTCGGCGGCCCAATCGAATCCCTCGGCCCGGCAGGCGGCCGTGATGGTGGGAAAACGGGCCTCGAGCGCCTCCCGGCCGAGTCCGGTGGCGTCCAGGAGCACGGGCGCTCCGTCCTGTTCCGCCATGACCCGGGCGATGCTCCGGGCCACCACGTCGCGCGGAGCGAGTTCGGCATCGGGGTGATCGGTCAGCATGAACCGCTCGCCCTCCGCCGAGCGCAGCACCGCGCCCTCACCGCGCACGGCCTCCGAGATCAGCGGGGTGCCCGGGGCCACGAGCGCGGTCGGATGAAACTGGTAGAACTCCAGGTCGGCGACGCAGGCCCCGGCCCGCCAGGCCGCCGCCACGCCGTCGCCGGTCGCGACGACGGGGTTGGTCGTGTGCCGGTAGAGCATGCCCGCCCCGCCGGTGGCGAGAATGACGACGTCGGCGAGCAGGGTACGCGACGCGCCCCCCGCATCGAGGATGCTCGCCCCGGCGACGCGGCCGTCCCGCACGACCAGGTCGGTCAGCATGGCGTGTTCGTGAATGGTCAGGCTGCCCGGCCCCGCAGAGTCAGCGCTGATCGTGCGCGCGGCACGTTGCCGGGCGGTGGCGACCAGGGCCGCCTGCACGACCGCGCCGGTGGCGTCACCGCCGGCGTGCAGCACCCGGGACCGGGAATGGGCGGCTTCACGGCCGCGCGCCACACCGGACTCGTCACGGTCGAAGTCCACGCCGAAGCGGATCAGATCTCGCACCCGTTCCGGTCCTTCGGCGCACAGAACCTGCACCGCCTCCGGCGTGCACAGGCCGGCCCCGGCCTGGAGCGTGTCCGACACGTGTGCGGCCACGGAATCGTCGGGGAACAGCGCCACGGCGATGCCGCCCTGGGCGTAGCGGGTGTTGCTGTCGGGCAGCTCGGCCTTGGTGACCAGAATCACCCGGTGCCCGGCGTCGGTGGCTCGCACCGCCGCGATGAGGCCGGCCAGTCCGCTGCCGACCACGATGACCTGCCGTTCCGGGAGGGCCTGTACGGTCATGATGGCACGACCGCGGCCGCGGGCTGCACGGTGAGCATGCGTTCCAGGGCGACCTGGGCGTGCCCGGCGATATCCGGCTCCACGGTGATGCGGTTCAGCACCGTGCGGGGAGCCTCGGGCGTGTCCACGAGCGCCTCCAGAACCCAGGCCAGGTATCCGGCATGAATCCGGTACATGGTCGAGCACGGGCAGATGACCGGGTCGAGGCAGAATATGGTGTGCTCGGGGTGCTGGGCGGCGAGGCGCTTCACGAGGTTGATCTCGGTGCCGATCGCGAACGTGCTGCCCGCGGGGGCTGCCGCGATGGCCTTGCCGATGAAATCGGTGGACCCGTTCTCATCGGCCGCGTCGACCACCGGCATCGGGCACTCCGGGTGCACGATGACACGCACCCCGGGGTGCTCCCGGCGAGCCTGGGCGATCTGGTCGACCGTGAAGCGTTTGTGCACACTGCAGAATCCGTGCCACAGGATGACCCGGGAATCCAGCAGGTCGTCCTCGGCGTTGCCGCCGAGGGCGCGGTTCGGATTCCACATCGGCATGAGCTCCAGCGGCACTCCCATGGCCTTGGCGGTATTGCGGCCGAGGTGCTGGTCGGGGAAGAACAAGACCCGTTGCCCGCGTTCGAAGGCCCAGTCCAGCACCGAGCGGGCATTCGAAGAGGTGCACACGATACCGCCGTGCTCCCCGCAGAAGGCCTTCAGGGCGGCGGAGGAATTCATGTAGGTCACCGGGATCACGGGAACCCGGCCGACGGCATCCGGTTCGGTGCCGAAGAGTTCCTCGAGTTGTTCCCAGCACTCGCTGACGGAATCGATGTCGGCCATATCGGCCATGGAACAGCCGGCGGCGAGGTTCGGCAGAATAACGGCCTGGTCGGCGCCCGACAACAGGTCGGCGGTCTCGGCCATGAAGTGCACCCCGCAGAAGACCAGAGCGTCGGCGTTCGGGTGGTCGCGGGTGATCCGGGCCAGCTGAAAGGAATCGCCGATGAAATCCGCGTGGCGCAAGACCTCCTCGCGCTGGTAGAAATGGCCGAGCACCACGACTCTGTCCCCGAGGGCAGCCTTGGCGGCACGGATGCGGGTGTCGAGCTGTTGCGGAGTCGCGGTGCGGTACTCCTCGGGGAGGGCGCCCTGCCGCGGGGATCCGGCGGGCAGAACATCGCCCATCGAGGAGCCGGGCCCGTATCCGGGCGGTTCGGCGTCGAATTCCCAGGGCTCGCGCACGAGGTCGGGGCTGCAGGTGCTGCCCGCCGCGGCGCCGCTGGTGATGAGGCGGATGGTCAGGTCAACCGAGGGTGTGGTCATGGGGTTCTCCTGGGGTTCTCCTGGGTGTTGCGGGCGAGGTGGACACGGGATGCTCGGGGGAGCCGGAATCGTCGTAGCGAAACAGCCGTGGGGGGCGATGGCGGGTGCCCGACACCTGCTGTCCCGTGTCGATGAGGGTGCCCGAGGATTCCATGGAACGACGAAAGTTGGCCGGGTCGAGAGGTTTGAGCAGAACGGCTTCGTGTACTTCCCGCAGTTGGGCCAGCGTGAAGGTGTCCCCGAGGAAGGAGTGTGCGATACGGGAGTACTCCACCTTGGTGCGCAGCCGCCAGAGGGCGTATTCCACGATGCGGTTGTGGTCGAAGGCGAGTGCCGGTAACCGGTCGGCGGCGAACCAGCGCACGTTGTCGCTCGCGGCGGCGCGGTTCGCCTCGTCAGACTGCACCAGTGCCCAGTACACGATGGAGACGACCCGGTCGCCGGGTGACCGCCCCAGGTTGCCGAAGGTGTAGAGCTGTTCCAGGTATTTCGGCGTGAGCGCCGTCGTCTCGCGCAGGGTGCGCGCTGCGGCCGTCCCGGGTTCTTCGAGCACGGACAGCCAGCCGCCGGGCAGCGCCCAGCGATCCCGGAACGGATCGCGGGTGCGGCGAACCAGCGGCAGCCAGAGCGAGGTGAGACCGCCGGCGTCATCCGGGCGCAGCGCGAAGATCACCGTCGACACGGCCAGAGTGTTGCAGGGCTCGGCGGCGTGCGCGGGGTTCCCCGGCGGCGGCGGTGACAACTGCGATTCGGCCATGAACGACTCTCATCAGGTAAAGGTCAGGATGACTTTAACTACTGGTGCAATCATAGCCCCGGATCAACAGTCGGCGCACTACCTGCTGGGCTGGCCCGCGCGTGCCGTCGATCGCGCCAGGGACGCACGCCGTCCGGCCTTGCCGGTGAGCCCCCAGAGAGTCACCCGCAGCATCGCCTCGATGACGATGCGCCCGCTCATCTTCGACGCCCCCCGGGTGCGTTCCACGAAGGTGATCGGCACTTCCACCACGCGCAGTCGTGCCCGCACGGCGTGCAGCAGCATGTCGATCTGAAAGCAGTAGCCGAGACTGTCCACCTGGGACAGCTGCATCCGTTCCAGGGCATCTGCCGAATACACCCGAAAACCCCCGGTCACGTCGCGCTGACGCAGCCGCAGCACCGCACGGGAATACCCGGACCCGCCCCGAGAGAGGGCGCGGCGATGCCAGGGCCAATTGACCACGGTGCCGCCGGGCACCCACCGTGACCCCATCACCACGTCGGCGTTGTCGGCGGGCCGGAGCAGCGCGGGGAGCTGCTCCGGCCGGTGGGAGCCGTCGGCATCCAGTTGCACGAGGCGACCGTACCCGCGCGCGAGCCCCCAGCGGAAGGCGTCGAGGTAGGCCGCGCCGAGCCCGGCCTTGGCCTGGCGATGCAGAACGTGCACCCGGTCGTCTGCGGCGGCGATGTCGTCCGCGCGAGCTCCGGTGCCGTCGGGGCTGGAATCGTCGGCGACGAGGATGTGGGCGTCGGGCACGCTGGCGCGCACCCGCCCGATGATGGGGCCGATGTTGTCGAGCTCGTTGTAGGTGGGGATGATGACGAGAGTGGGGATCAACGGGCTACCTCGGGATTCAATCAAAACGTCGTCAGAACGACGCTAAGGCACGCTAACGCGGTTGCGACATCATTCGGCGCCGGAATGCTGATAGTGCGCCGCTAATCCTGACCCGGCGATGCCCGCCGCACCGGCGGGTCGCGGCTAGGCTGGCGTCATGACCGAGGTCTCTGCCGCATCCGTCGCCCCGTTGGAACCGGCCCTGGGGATCGCCGTGGCGCAATTCGTTCCGGGCACCGATGAGGGGCAGAACCTCGCGAGCATGCGCGCGCTGGCTGCGACGGCCGTGCGGCGCGGTGCCCGGGTGGTGGTTTTTCCCGAATACGCGCAGTACTTCGACACCGTGCTCGGCGCCGGTTTCGTCGCCGCCGCGCAGCCGGTGTCGGGCTCGTTCGTCTCGGCCCTCGCCGGGTTGGCCCGTGACTTCGCGGTGCACATCGTGGCCGGCATGGTGGAATCCACGCCCGAGCGCGCCCGGTTCAGCAACACTCTCGTGGCGGTGGACCCGAGCGGACACATCGTGGCAACGTACCGCAAGCAGCACCTCTACGACGCTTTCGGCGCCCGCGAGTCCGACTGGGTCGTGCCGGGAGCGCTCGCCGCACCGCAGACGTTTCTCGTGCACGGTCTGCGGCTGGGATTGCAGACCTGTTACGA
>JAWOHA010000064.1:0-5349 GCA_046496385.1 Cryobacterium sp.
CCGAGGTGCACCGCCAGCTGCACCACCTCGCCGTGGCCCTGGCCGGCGCCATCAACCTGCTCAACCCGCAGCTCGTGGTGCTCGGCGGGTTTCTGGCGGCGCTGCTGGCGGCCGACCCGCAGCGTCTGCAGAGCGCCGTGGCGGTCCTGAGCCTCGCCGAGGTGCTCGAGGGGGTGGGCATCGAGCCCGCCGGGCTCGGTTCCGACCTGCTCCTGATCGGCGCCGCCGAGCTCGCGTTCGAGGGGGTGCTGAACGACCCGCAGTCGTTTCGCTCATGATCATCTACGCCGGGCCCGCGCTGCTGGTGCGGCTGCTGCTGCCCGAGCAGGCCGCCGCCTTCGACGACGCCGGCGAGGTGCAGATCGTGTCCACACCGCAGGCGCTCGCCGAGTGCACCCTCGACGCGGTGCACGACGGGCTGGAGCGCGGCATGACCCCGGAGGGGGCGCTGGCCCGGCTGGCCGACCTCGTGGACGAGGAGACCGGCCTGGTGGAGATCGTCGGCCAAGACGTGGAGGAGGTCGCCGCAGCCGCCGCCGAGATCAGCGCCGCCACGGGTGTCGGCATGGAAAGCGCCTGGCATCTCGCCGCCGCCGAGCTGTGCTTCACCGAACTCGCCGATGACCGGGAAGCCCGCGGCTTCGGCGCCGACGACGGCCATCAGGCCCGGTTGGCCCGGGCCCGCGGGTGGCTGGTTCTGTGACGCGCACCGCCGCGCACCACCCGAGATCGCCCCGTTCGCGCGGGTCGGCGCGCACGAGAAGCCCACATCGGGGAATACGACACGCCCGCCCCGGCTTAGCTGTAGTGCGGCGTCACGTCGTTACACCGATTTTAAAGGACCTCTTCGTTTGACTACCGCCGCCATTCCCGTTGTCAGCCCGGCCCAACTGCGTTCCACCGCCCGGCACCCGGGTGACGCTCTGAGCCGCGGCCGCCGCATTCTGTACATCGTGATTCTGGGCGCCCTCACCGCGCTGGGCCCGTTCACGATCGACCTGTATCTGCCGGCCTTCCCGATTCTCGAGAGCGAACTGGGCGTCTCGGCCGCCGCCGTGCAGCTCACCCTCACCGGAACCATGATCGGTTTCGGTTTCGGTCAGCTGATCGTGGGCCCGTGGAGTGACAAGGTCGGCCGCCGGCTGCCGCTGATGCTCGCCACCGGGTTTCACATTCTGGCCTGCGTGGGCGCCGCTCTCAGCAGTGAGATCGTGATGCTCGGCATCTTCCGCGTGCTGCAGGGCTTCGGAGCCGCTGCCGGCGCCGTCGTGGCGATGGCCATGGTGCGCGACCTGTTCGGCGGCAAGCCGCTGGTGAAGATGCTCTCCCGGCTGGCGCTGGTGAGCGGCCTGGCGCCGGTGATCGCACCGGTCATCGGCTCGCAACTGCTGCTCGTGATGAACTGGCGCGGCATCTTCTGGGTGCTCGCCGGTTACGGGCTGCTCGTGATCGTGGCCGTGTACTTCTGGATCGTGGAAACCCTGCCCATTGAGCAGCGCCACACTGCCGGGCACAGCACCCTCGGCCAGCGCTACAAAGCCGTGCTCGGCGACCGCGTCTTCGTGGGCGTTGCGATCATCGGTGCGATGACGTTCAGCGGGTTGTTCTCCTACCTCTCCGCGTCATCCTTTCTGTTTCAGCAGGTCTACGGGTTCAGTCCCCAGCAGTACGGCCTGCTCTTCGCCGTCAACTCGCTCGGCATCGTGACCGGGGTGCAGCTGAGCTCCCGGCTCATGCACCGCTACAGCGTGGGCCCGCAGTGGATCCTGTCGATCTCCACCGTCGTGCTCCTGGTCACCGCGTCGACGATCGTGCTGCTCGACCTCGGTGGCGCCGGGCTGTGGGGAACCCTGGTTCCGCTCTGGTTCTTCATCGCAGCCTGCGGCTTCACCCTGCCGAGCGTGCAGGTCATCGCGCTGAACGGGCACGGCCATGAGGCCGGCACCGCGGCCAGCCTGCTCGGTGCGGCCAACTTCGGCGTGGCCGGGCTGGTCTCGCCGATCGTGGGCGTGTTCGGCGTCGACAACTCCGTGCCGATGGCATCCGTGATGGGAGTGACCGCCGTGGTCTCCATCGCGGCCCTGTGGCTGATCGTGCGCCCGCGCACGGTCGCCGCCCTCGAACACTAGGCATCCGCCCAAACTCTCTGCCCTATCCGCCCCCGAGACGACACGTTTCGCCCCTTGGGAGAGCCCGCAAGGGGCGAAACGTGTCGTCTCGCGGGGCTCTGGGCGCCGTTCCCCGCGACACGTGACCTGAGGGCCATACTCGTGTCATGACCTTTTTCACTCCGGTGCCGGCCGAACTCACCCAGGCGGCCTACGCGCAGGCGGCCGCCGCGGCGACCGCCGCCGGCGTTACCGTGCGGCTGGCCGACGCCCCCGATATGGGCAGCGTGATCGGTCTGTTCGAACGCACCTGGGGTCTGGGCCGCAGCCCCGACCGGTCACTGCTGCTCGCCCTGGACTATGCCGGCAACACCGTGATCACCGCGGTGGCGAACAGCCAGCAGATCGGTGCGGCCCTCGGCTTTCTCGGCTGGAACAACGGCCTGCACCTGCACTCCCACATGGCCGCCGTGGTGCCGTGGCGGCGCAGCGCCGGCGTCGGCTACGCCCTGAAGCTGTTCCAGCGCGCGGTCTGCCTCGAGAACGGCGTCACCGAGATGCGTTGGACCTTCGACCCGCTCATTCGCCGCAACGCGCACTTCAACCTCGTGAAACTGGGCGCCGAGGTCACCGCCTTCATGCCCGACTTCTACGGCCGTCTCGACGACGCCATCACCGGCAGCGACCGCAGCGACCGCTTCGAGGTGCGCTGGCGCCTCGACTCCGACCGGGTGCGCCGCGCCCTCGCCGGCGAGACGCCACCGCGCTGGACCGCCACGGAACGACTGCCCCTCGACGTGGACTTCGAACACCACCGCGCCGACGACCCCGCCGCCGCGACCGCGCTGCGCGCCTCGAGCCGGGCCCTGTTCGTGAGCATGTTCGCCGCGGGCCTGCGCCCCGAGGTGAACGGCGACAATGACTACGTCTTCACCACCGACGCCGCCGACACCGCGGCCCCGACCGAAGGGTCCCGCGCATGAAACTCGAGTCGATCACCCTGCACCGGGTGCGGATGCCCCTGGTACGCCCCTTCGAGACCTCCTTCGGCCGGCAGACCGTGCGGGTGGTGCTGCTCGTGCAGGTGCGTACCAGCGGGCCTGAGGCCGAGGGGTGGGGCGAATGTGTGGCCGGGGAAGGGCCGCTGTACAGCTCCGAATACGTCGACGGCTGCGAACATGTCATTCGCCACTACCTCGCCCCGGCCCTGCTCGCCGCCGAGCGCGTCAGCGCCGAACGACTGGCCGGACTGCTCGACTTCGTGGTGGGGCACCGCATGGCGAAGGCGGCGCTCGAGGCGGCGGTTCTCGACGCGCAACTGCGGGCATCCGGCACCTCGATCGGCGGTTACCTGCACGGTCGCAGCAGCGTGCCCGGACCGCTGGCCGAGTGGGTGGACTGCGGCGTCTCGGTGGGCATCAGCAGCACCCTCGAGGAGCTGCTCGACGAGGTCACGGGCTATGTCGACGCCGGGTACAAACGCATCAAGCTGAAGATCAAACCCGGCTGGGACATCACGCCGGTCGCCGCGGTGCGCGAACTGCTCGGCCCCGCCGGACTGTTGCAGGTCGACGCGAACACCGCGTACACCCTCGCCGACCTCGACCATCTGCGTGCGCTCGACGCCTTCGACCTGCTGCTGATCGAGCAGCCCTTCGTCGAAGAAGACGTGGCCGCGCACGTAACCCTGAGCGAGCATATCCGCACGCCCGTATGCCTCGACGAATCCATCGTGAACGCCGCCGTGGCCCGCGACGCGATCCAACGCGGCGCCACGTCGATAGTGAACATCAAGTCGGGGCGGGTGGGCGGCTACCTCGAATCGGTGGCCATTCACGACCTCTGCCAGCAGCAATCGGTGCCGGTCTGGTGCGGCGGCATGCTCGAGACCGGTGTGGGCCGGGCCGCGAACGTGGCACTGGCCGCGCTGCCGGGCTTCACCCTGCCGGGGGACACCTCGGCGAGCGACCGCTACTACGCCGAAGACATCGTGCACGAACCCTTCGTGCTCGGAACCGGCGCGCACACCGGTCAGCTGCGGGTGCCGACCGGCCCCGGCACCGGGGTGACCGTGCGCACCGAGCTGGTGCGCGACTGGGCGCTCGCCGCGCCGGTCATTCTGCGCCGTTGAGCGGGCGTCGAGCGGGCAGCAGCCGGCTTGGGCGCCACTCGAACCAGACCAGCAGCTGCGGCCAGCGCCGGTTGAGATCGGCCAGGGTGACCGGTTCCCGCATGTGGTCGACGGGGGCGCCGATCTCGTCGATCACCGTGTTCATGGCGTCGCGGGCATAGACCCGGGCGTGCATGTGCAGCAGGGCATGCCCGTTCTTCCCGAGCACGACCAGGTGCGGCTGGGTGCCGGTGTCATCGACACGGTAGACCTCGACCACGACCACCCGCTCGATGGTGTTCACCGGATGCCAGACCCGGCGCCGCAGCGGGCCGCTGCGCGCGATGCCCGCATCGCTGACCCAGATCGTGGAGCGTGCCGCACTCACCAACACCAGCGCGGTCACGGCAACGAGCAGCACCTGGGCCAGCAGAATCACCGGCCAGGTTCCCGGCGGGATGGTGAGCCAGTACAGCACGGCGAAAATCGGCGCGTACAGGGCCAGGCAGGAGACGCCGATGCTGCGGTAGATGTGGGCGTCGGCCCGCAACGCCCGCGTCTCAGCGCACTTCGACATGTCAACCCCCACGGCCATCCCCCCTTATTAGAGAGTATGGCGTGTGGGTATGGGGTTCGGGGGATTTCGCGCGGTGTCGTCGGGTACTGTTTCGTCGCCGCTGCATCCGTTCGGTGCTCGCAGCCGTTTGGTCGTGATGAATCTCCTCAGGGTGCGGGAAGACGTGGCGGGTACGCTCGGAGGGTGAACGCTGCGACCGACTTTCTTGCCGCCACCGTGCTCGGCACCCGGGTCGTGGTGCGCACCCGCATTCCCGGCGGGCTCACCGATGCCCTCGGCTACCTGCGCGCCATCGACGCCCGCAGCTGCACCATCGAAACCCGCCGTGGCACCGTCACCGTGCTGCTCGCCGACGTGGACCTCGCCAAAGCGGTACCGCCGCCGCCCCCGCCACGCCCCCGCCGCTAGCGCCGTGACACCCGGTGAGCCGGGTCTCGCGGTTCGGCGTGCGAGGTCTCGATCGCTCCTGCGTCGCGCCTCGCCCGGCGGAACAACCTCGCTGGTCGAGGCCCGAGCCTGCGAGGGATCGAGACCTCGTGAGTCGATTCTTGAAC
>JAWOHA010000098.1:0-2850 GCA_046496385.1 Cryobacterium sp.
TGAGACGGCTGTTGCGGAGCAGACCGCCTCTAGTGCGACACCGAGTGCAACCCCGACCCCGGGTGCAACCCCGACCCCGACTCTCACGAAAACACCAGCACCTGAATTCTCCGAAGAAGCCTCGGTTGACCCGGTGAGAGTTTCCGCGCCGGATGAGGGCACGTCGGTCGTGGCGGTTGACACCGACTTCGCCGACACGACGGCACTTGCGCTCCTGGCAACCATTCCCGTCAAGGGCAGAGCCGCAAAGACCGGCTACGAGCGCACCGGCATGTTCGGCTCCGCCTGGATAGACGTTGACCGCAACGGATGCGACACCCGCAACGACATTCTCGCTCGGGACTTGACCGCGATCACCATGTCGGGCACCTGTCGGGTGATGACCGGCAACCTGGTCTCGCCGTTCACCGGCGCATCAATCGCGTTCGTTCGAGGCCAGGACACGTCAGCGTTCGTGCAGATCGACCACGTCGTGGCGCTGTCGAATGCGTGGCAGACAGGCGCCCAGCAGCTCACTCAGGCTCAGCGCGTGTCGCTGGCAAACGACCCCATCAACCTCCTCGCCGTCGATGGTCGCTCCAACGCGCAGAAGGGCGACGGGGACACGGCAACCTGGTTGCCGTCGAACAAGGCGTTCCGCTGCGGCTATGTCGCGCGTCAGGTGTCGGTGAAGGCGACTTATGGTCTGTGGGTCACCCCGCCCGAGCACGGTGCGATGACCCGCATTCTCGGGTCCTGCACCGACGAAATGGCCCTGAATTCGTCATTCACGCCGGCACCGGCACCGGTTGCTGTCGTCGCCCCTCCGGCGCCGGCCCCTGTCGTCGTGGCCCCCGAACCAGCACCGGCCCCGGCCCCGGCACCGGCCCCTGCCCCTGCCCCTGTCGAGGTCTTCTACGCCAACTGCGACGCCGTGCGCGCCGCGGGTGCGGCACCGATCCACGCGGGGCAACCGGGGTACCACACCAAACTCGACCGCGACAAAGACGGTATCGGGTGCGAGACCTGATGATCGGCGGCACACCAACAATCCCTGTTGGGGGGCGCAGAGGAGGTAGCCGGTAGAGGTCTCGCCCGGTAACGTCACGGGTGTTTCTCTCCGCGTGCAGCGCCTGAGCGATCCGCCCGACCGTCACACGAAGAACACCGAGGGGGTACCACTTGCCCAGCAGCCCTCCACCGCCACGCGTGCCGCCACCTGCGCGAGGCCCTGACACCACGCCGACCCCACGCTCAGCAGAGGCCGTGCCTGAAGGCAACAAGAGCTTCATCGTGACTCTGCTGCTCTCCTACTTTCTCGGCTTTTTCGGCGCCGACCGGTTCTACCTGGGCAAGACCAGCTCGGCCCGATGGAAGCTTCTCACCCTGGGCGGCTTCGGCTACTGGTATCTCATCGACCTGTTCATGACGCTCTTCGGCGCCCAGCGCGACGCGCGGGGACTGCGGCTGGCGGGGCACGACAAGCACAAGAGAACCGGCTGGGTCGTCTTCGGCGCAGTCTTCGGTTCCGTCATCCTCATCAATGTCGTCGCGGCAACGATCTCGGCCGCTTTCGACAGTCAGGGTCCGACGGCGTTCGGATGGGTGCTCCTGGCGATCCTTGCGGCAACTGCGGCGCTGGGGGCCTGGTCTCTGCGTCATCGTGCAAGCACCTATGTTGCGATGGCCTCACGCATGGCCGACTCGACGCCACAACGCATCCGCGCCCGTATCGCGAGAATCATGGCGCTCCGGCAGCTGTATCTGGTGACTGCGGCAGCTGGCGACCCGGTAGCACCAGCGGTGATCACACAGGTCGATTCGGTGGTTACGAACCTGACCGATCTGTTCCGGCGGCTGAGTGTCAAGGCCTACAAGGAGCAACGAGGTCTCGTGCAGGCCGAATACGAAGACAAACTCGACACGCTCGCCGCGGCCCTCGACCGCGATTTTCTGCTGGACATGCTCGCCAACCCCCGGCTGTGGGATAACCCGGAGCAGCGCATCCGCGACGTGCTGGGGGCGCTCGAGGCGGTGGATGCCCAGATTCTGCGCAACATCAGGCAGATCAACGCCCGCCGCGGGCTGGTGTTCCAGGTCGAGCTGGACGACCTCATGGGCCCACGCAAGGCGCAGGCCGACTGGCAGCGCGACTTCGACGAGGCGTCGGGCGTCGAATAGTCCTCGTGGTGCGAAACAACCTGACGCGCCTGGTCTGGGTCTGCTCGCAATCAGGAGCGGTCCGTTCTGCACGTTCTCGCCGAATTCCCGGATGCCCGTCAGACCTGCTACGTTCAGACGTACCTGATTGACGCATCTTCGGCCTTCATCGCCCACTGACGTCAATCAAGTCGCACTATCGGACAGAGCAGCCCGCGGTGGCTAGCTGCCCACGGAGGCTCCAGAAAAAGGGGTGAACTCCATGGGTTCGTTGATTCTCATGCTTATCGGTCTGGCCGTGATGGCCGCTGGATACCTGGTCTATTCCAAGTTCCTCGCGCGCAAGGTCTTCAAACTCAACGATTCTTTCGTGACCCCGGCGCACGAGCTCAACGACGGCGTGGACTACGTACCCACGAACAAGTTCATTCTGTGGGGCCACCATTTCACGTCTGTCGCCGGCGCCGCCCCCATCGTTGGGCCGGCCATTGCGGTGATCTGGGGCTGGCTGCCAGCCCTGATCTGGGTGACCCTCGGCACCGTATTCTTCGCCGGCATGCACGACCTCGGCACGCTGTGGGCCTCGACCCGCAACAAGGGGCGCTCCATCGGCTCTCTCTCCGGCCGGTACATCGGCAAGCGCGGGGCCAACCTGTTCCTCGTGGTGATCTTCCTGGTGTTGCTCATGGTGATCGCCGCGTTCGCCGTGGT
>JAWOHA010000128.1:0-10176 GCA_046496385.1 Cryobacterium sp.
TCCGAGTAGCGGTCCGTGCGTTCACGCCAGATATGCGCCATCACCGTGGAGAGCTGCTCGTCGGTGCAGCCGCCGCGCATCAGCGCGCGCAGGTCATGGCCGTCGGTCGCGAACAGGCAGGTGAAGAGTTTGCCGTCGGTGGAGACCCGAGCCCGGGAGCAGGAGTGGCAGAAGTTCTGCGTGACGCTGGAGATCACGCCGATCTCGCCACCGCCATCCGTGTAGCGCCAGCGTTTCGAGGTTTCACCGCTGTAGTGCGGCGCCACCTCCTCAAGCGGCAGCTCCGCGTCGATGCGGCGCACCACCTCGGCGGAGGGGATGACGGCGCCCATCTCCCAACCGTTGCTGGTGCCCACGTCCATGAACTCGATGTACCGCAGAATGTGCGGGGTGTCCTTGAAGTGACGGGCCATGGCCACGATGTCCTGGTCGTTCTTGCCCTGCTGCATGACCATGTTGATCTTCACCGGCCCCAGGCCGACGGCGTGCGCCACATCAATGCCGTGCAGCACCC
Source organism: Cryobacterium sp. (assembly GCA_046496385.1). Classification (GTDB taxonomy): domain Bacteria; phylum Actinomycetota; class Actinomycetes; order Actinomycetales; family Microbacteriaceae; genus Cryobacterium. The sequence goes on from JAWOHA010000128.1 coordinate 515, forward strand.
GGGAGACCGGGAACTTGACGTCGTTCATGGCCTGGAAGGTGGCATCGTCGAGGGAGTCGAGCGACACGGTGACCCGCTTCAGGCCGGCATCTTTGAGTGCCTGCGCTTTCAGGGCCAGCATCGAACCGTTGGTGGTCAGGGCGATGTCGATCTCCCGCCCGTCGGGGGTGCGCAGTTCGGCGAGCATGCCGATGAGCTCTTCGAGTCCCTTGCGCAGCAGCGGTTCGCCGCCGGTGAGGCGGATCTTCTCCACGCCGTGCGCCACCGAGATGCGGGCCAGGCGGGTCATCTCCTCGAAGGACATCATCTCGTCGCGTTCCATGAACGCGAAGTCCTTGCCGAAGATCTCCTTGGGCATGCAGTACACGCAGCGAAAGTTGCACCGGTCGGTGACCGAGAGGCGCAGGTCGAGCAGTGGACGATCGCGGTGGTCGGTGACCGAACCCGTGGGTTGTTCGTCGCGCGCGGGAATATCGGCCATCTCCCGAAAGAAATGTGTCGTGGGCTCGTGGCTGTCACCGGCATTCATAGTGTCAGCTTACGCGTCCGAAAATGGTGTTTTGCTTAGTTCAAAAGAGCCGTGGCGTGACCGGGGTCAGCGGGTGGTGCCGGCCTCCACCACGGCGATCTCGCGGGTGGCGGTATCGATCGCGTCGCGCGGTGTCGTGGCGGTGCGGGCGCACACCGCCGCGCTCTCCTCGGGCAACCGGGCGCCACTGACATGGCTGATGCGCAGGCGCGGCGCGGTGCGAAAACGCACGTGCAGCCGCAGGGCGCGGTACCGGATCATCCAGTACAGCACGGCGGCTGCGGCGAGCAGCCCCGAGGCGGCGGCCAGTCCGAGCGCCCAGCGCGGGCCGAACGCGTCGGCCACCCAGCCCACCAGCGGGGCGCCGAGCGGGGTGCCGCCCACGAAGATGGCCATGTAGAGCGCCATCACCCGGCCGCGCATGTCGGCCTGGGTGGTGGTCTGCACGTAGGCGTTGGCCGTGGTCATCAGGGTCAGCGAGCTCAGTCCCACGAACACCAGCGACACCGCGAAGCTCGCGTACGTGGGCATGACGGCGGCCACCGCGCAGGCGATGCCGAACAGGGCGGCGCCGCCCACCACCATGCGCAGGCGGGCATGGCTGCGCCGTGCGGCGAGCAGCGACCCGACCACCGCGCCGACGGCCATGATGGAACTGAGCAGCCCGAACTCCGTTGCGCCCCGACCGAATTCGATGGTCGCCATGGTGGAGGTGAAGATGGCGAAGTTGAGACCGAACGTGCCGATCAGGAACACCGCGATCATCACCACGATGATGTCGGGGCGGCCCCGCACATAGCGGAACCCGGCGGCCAGCTGGCCACGCTCGCGGCTGGCCCGGGGCTGCCGGCGCAGTAGATGGGTGCGCAGGGCCATCATCGCCAAGACGGTGGCGGCGAAGGTGATGGCGTTGATCAGGAACACCCAGCCGGCACCGACAGCGACCACGAGCAGGCCGGCGGCGGCCGGCCCCACCAGGCGGGCGCCGTGAAACGACGCGGAGTTCAGGGCCACGGCGTTGGAGAGGTTGTCTTCGGCGACCAGTTCCGACACGAAGGTCTGCCGGGCGGGTGCGTCGATCGCCGCCACGATGCCGAGGCCCAGGGCGAACAGGTACACGTGCCAGAGCTCGGCAACCTGCAGCAGTGTGAGGACCCCCAGGCCCAGGGCGAGCAGGCCCATCAGCGATTGGGTGAGCATCAGCAGCTTGCGGCGGTTGAAGCGGTCGGCGATCAGCCCGGCCCACGGCATCAGCAGCAGCATCGGGCCCAGTTGCAGGGCCATCGTGATGCCGACCGCGGTCGCGTTGTAATCGGTCAGCTCGGTGAGCACGATCCAGTCCTGGGCGGTGCGCTGCATCCAGGTGCCGATGTTCGAGACCAGCGCCCCGGCGAACCAGATGCGGTAGTTCACGACGCTCAGTGAGCGAAACATGGCGCTCAACTGTCGGCCAGCTCTTTCATGATGCTTGTGGCCTCGCTGAGCACGCGCAACTGTTCGGGGGTGAGGTGCTCGAGACGCCGGGCCAGCCAGGCCTCCCGGCGTTTGCGGGTTTCGCGCATGAGCTCCAGCCCGGCATTCGTGGCCGTGAGTGTCACCTTGCGCGCGTCGTCGTGGGCCTGCGCCCGGTGCACGAGCCCGGCGGCGACGAGCGCGTTCACCGTGCGGTTCATCGAGGGCGGCGTGACGCGGTCGCGTTCGCTGAGCTGGCTCAGAGTCTGGGCCCCCTCCACGAACAGGGTGCCGAGTGCCGAGAACTGGCTGGGGCTCAGTTCGTTCTGGGCCTGCTCCTGGCGCAGCCGCCGGGCCAGTCGGGCATTGGCCAGACGAAAATCGTGGCTGAGTTCAGCCACCGTGCTGCGGTGGTCGGGGGACTCGGCCGAGGGGTGCGGGGCCGTGTCGTTGTTCATGTCTGCAGAGTAGTCATAGATGCTTAGCACAGCAAATTAGCCATGCTAACTATTCCCGGCACGACGACGAGTCCCCGCCGTTTCGACCGCGCTCTGGAGCGGGGCGGGCGCAGGGTGCAGACTGACCCCGTGCCCACATTCACGGATGCCTACGGAATCGCCATCACCTACTACGTCTGGCCTGTCGACACCCCGCGCGCGGTGGTGCAGATCGCCCACGGTGTGGGCGAGCACGCGCGGCGGTACACCCGGCTGGCCGAAAGCCTCAACGCCGCCGGGTACACCGTCTACGCCGACGACCACCGGGGGCACGGCCAGACCGGCCTGACGCAGCACGGCGGCGACCGGTCCCAGCTCGGCCGGCTGGGTGTGGGCGGAGTGCGCGCGGCCGCGGCCGCCGTCTACCGGCTCAGCGGCATCATTCGCTCGGCTCACCCCGGAGTGCCGCTGGTGCTGCTCGGGCACAGCTGGGGGTCTTTTCTGGCGCAGATGATCGTGAACGACCACGCTGACCGTTACGCGGCCGTCGTGCTCTCGGGCACCGCGTACCGGATGCCCGGCTACCTCGACAGCGGCGACCTCAACCGCAAACACAAGCACCTCGGTACCAGCGGCATGGAATGGCTCAGCCGTGACCCGGCCGTGGCGGCGGCGTTCGTGGCCGACCCGCTCACCACGGTGACCCCGCTCAAGAAGCTGTTCGGAACGCGGGAGGCGGCCCGCTTGTTCGGTCGCCCCGCCCGCGGACTGCCGCCGACCCTGCCGATCCTGATACTCGTGGGCGGCGACGACACCGTGGGCGGGGAGCGCAGTGCGCTGCGCCTGACCCGGTCGTACGTGCGCCGCTCCGGACTGCGCGACGTGCGCCTGGTGGTGTACCTCGGCGCCCGGCATGAGGTGTTCAACGAAACCAACCGGGACGAGGTCGTCGCCGACCTGGTCGCCTGGCTCGACAGACGCCTTCCCGCCGGCGCCCGTTAGGCTGACCGTATGCACGGTGAATATAAGGTTCCGGGCGGCAAACTTGTCGTCGTCGATCTCGATGTTGTCGACAACACCATTGTCGGCTTTCAGCTGGCGGGTGACTTCTTTCTCGAACCTGACAGTGCCCTCGAGTTGATCAACGCGGCCGTCACCGGCCTCTCCGCCGACAGCGACGCCGCGAGCATCGCCGCAGCGGTGCGGGCCGCGCTGCCCGAGGGCGCCAGCCTGTTGGGCTTCTCCCCGGAGGCCGTGGCCGTGGCCGTGCGCCGTTCCCTCGCACGCGCGAGCAGCTGGCAGGACTACGACTGGAAGATCATCCACACCGGGCCCGAAGCCCCGGTGCTGCAGATGGCCCTCGACGAGGTGCTTGCGACGGAGGTCGGCGAGGGCCGCCGCCCGCCGACCCTGCGCATCTGGGAATGGAACGAATCGGCCGTCGTGATCGGCAGCTTTCAGTCCCTGCAGAACGAGGTCGACCCGGTCAACGCCAAGAAGTACGGCTTCGGCGTGGTGCGGCGCATCAGCGGTGGTGGCGCCATGTTCATGGACTCCGGCGCGGTCATCACTTACTCGATCTACGCCCCCACCGACCTGGTGCAGGGCATGAGTTTCGCCGACTCGTACGCCTACCTCGACGAATGGGTCATCACCGCGCTGAAGTCCCTCGGCATCGACGCGTTCTACCAGCCGCTCAACGACATCACCAGCACCGCCGGCAAGATCGGCGGCGCCGCGCAGAAACGCCTCGGCAGCGGCGCCGTGCTGCACCACGCCACCATGAGCTACGACATGGACGGCGAGAAGATGGTTCAGGTGCTGCGCATCGGCCGGGAAAAGCTCAGCGACAAGGGCATCACGAGCGCTGCGAAACGGGTGGACCCGCTGCGCAGCCAGACCGGACTGAGCCGAGCAGAGATCATCGTGCGCATGAAAGAGACCTTCACCACGCTGTATGGGGCCACCTCGGGGGAGATCACGCCGCAGGAATACGCCCGGGCCGTCGAGCTGGTCGAGAGCAAATTCAGCACGGATGCCTGGCTGACCCGGGTTCCCTAGCGGGATCCGAGGATCGAGACCGCGCGAGACGGCCCTTGAATCCGCCAGGCGTTTGAGGAGTGGCGTGCGAGATCTCGATCGCTCGTTCCTCGCGCCTCGATCGGCGGGGTGGGGTAGGTCGCGGGGTCTGCCGGGCAAGGGTTTTCAGGCCAGGTGCCGAAGCGGGTACGTGGTCTTGCAATCCCGCTGGTCGAGGCCGAGCTTGCGAGGATCGAGACCGCGCGAGACGGCCCTTGAACCCGCCAGGCGTTTGAGGAGTGGCGTGCGAGATCTCGATCGCTCGTTCCTCGCGCCTCGATCAGCGGGGTCCTCGTTCCTCGATCGGCGGGGTTCTCGCTCCCTGAGGAGCGGAATCCCGCGGCCGGCGGGGCTAGCGGCCGCGGGTCAGCAGATCCTGGTACTCGGCGTGTGCGTCGATCCAGTTCGCCACGTAGGGGCAGTCCGGAACCACGGTCAGGTCGGTGCGGGTGCGGGCGTCGTCGAGGGCCTGTTCGATGAGGAGGGCGGCCAGGCCCTGATTGCGCTGCGCCGGGTTCACCTCCGTATGCGTGAAGTGCAGCCGCGCACCGCTCACCCGGTAGTCGGCCAGGCCCACGGTCTCATCGTCGAGCCACAGTGTGTACCGGTCTCGCCCGGGTTCGTGCCGCACCTGCACGCGGGGAGCGCCGGAGGCGGACTCGGGAGCCGCAGCGGAATGTGTCATCCCGACAGAGTAATCCTCCTGACAGAATGGTCAGATGCCAACCGCGTGGTCACAGACAAGTCCCAGCCGTGTGATTCACGCCGACAACCTCGAGGTGCTTCCCGGCCTGCCCGACGGCGCCTTCACCCTCGTGTACCTCGACCCCCCGTTCAACACGGGACGAACCCAGAAACGCCAGAGCACCACATCCGTTCGCCGGCCCGGAGCGGGCGCGGCGGCCGCCGGTACGATCACCGGCTTCAAAGGCCAGCGGTACGAGCGCATCAAGGGTGACCTGCTCGGCTACGACGACGAGTTCGAGGACTACTGGGCGTTTCTGGAACCCCGACTGATCGAGGCGTGGCGGCTGCTCGCCGACGACGGCACCCTCTACCTGCACCTGGACTATCGTGAGGCGCACTACGCCAAGGTGCTGCTCGATGCGCTGTTCGGTCGTGACTGCTTTCTCAATGAGCTGATCTGGGCCTACGACTACGGCGCCAAATCAAAGAGCCGCTGGCCCACCAAACACGACACGATTCTCGTGTACGTGAAGAACCCGCGCGGCTACTACTTCGACTCCAGCACCGTGGACCGGGAACCGTACATGGCCCCGGGCCTGGTCACGGCCGAAAAAGCGGCCCGCGGCAAGCTGCCGACAGATGTGTGGTGGCACACCATCGTGTCGCCCACCGGCAAGGAGAAGACCGGGTACCCCACCCAGAAACCGATCGGCATTCTGCGGCGCATCATTCAGGCCTCCAGCCGGGAAGGCGACTGGGTGCTCGATTTCTTCGCCGGCAGCGGTACCACGGGAGCCGTGGCCGCCGCTCTCGGGCGGCGATTCGTGCTCGTAGACCAGAACCCCGAGGCGCTCACCGTGATGCGCGCCCGGTTCGCCACGGTCGCCGGAGTGGAGATTCTTCCCCAGGGGCTGGCCGGCCCGGTAGAAGCCGCCGACGCGGTCGCCGACCCCAACCAACTGGACTTCGTGGGGCTGCGGCCCCCGGCAAGCTGATGTGCTGAAATATCGCCGACGCGCAGACCGTCGAGCGGCCCGAACCGAGGGTCAGCCGGCGGCGTGCGCCGCAGCGACCAGCCGCGCGTAGGCGATGCCGCTGTCTTTCACGGTGCGTTCCTGGGTGTCATAGTCCACTCTCACAATGCCGAAACGTTTCTCGTAGCCGTAGGACCACTCGAAGTTGTCCAGCAGCGACCACACGAAGTAGCCGCGCACATCGGCGCCTTCGGCCATGGCCGCGGCGACGGATGCGACGTGGTCGAGAATGTACTGCGTGCGCTCGGGGTCGTGCACCGCGCCATCCGCCGCGACAGTGTCGTCGTAGGCGGCACCGTTCTCGGTCACGTACAGGGGAGGCAGCGTCGTGTATTCGGTGCCGAGGCGCACGAGCAGGAGGCGCAGCCCGTCGGGGTTGACCTCCCAGTCCATGGCGGTGCGCGGCAGGCCACGGCTCGGAAAGGTGATGTACTCCGAACCCACCCACGGTGAGCCGACCGGTCGGTCAGCGCCTCCGCTGTGGCTGTCGGTTCCCTCGCTGTGGCTGTCGGGGTAGCCGCTCACGAGGTCGTCGTGGTAGTGATTGACGCCCAGAAAGTCGATGGGGGAGCCGATGATCTCCATGTCTCCGGGCGCAATTATGTCGCCGAGGCCATAGGGGGCCAGATCCGCGAGAGTGTCCTCAGGATAGGCGCCGCGCAGGATGGGATCCAGAAAGATCCGGTTGGCGAGGGAATCGAGGCGGCGGGCGGCCTCCACGTCAACCGGGTCGGCGGCGTCGCGCGGCACCGCGTTGGTGAGGTTGAGGGTGATGCCCAGCTGCGGGGCGCCGAGCTCGCGAAGCGCCGTGACCGCGAGACCGTGCGCGAGATGCTGATGGTGCACGGCGGCCACGGCGGCCCGAGGGTCCTGGCGGCCGGGAGCGTGCACGCCCGAGGCGTAGCCCAGCAGTGAGGAGCAGAACGGCTCGTTGAAGGTCGTCCAGTGCGTGACCCGGTCACCGAGCGCGGCGTAGACATCTGTCGCATAGTCGGCGAACCGGTACGCGGTGTCGCGGTTGGCCCAGCCGCCGGTTTCTTCGAGGGCCTGCGGCAGGTCCCAGTGGTACAGGGTGAGCCAGGGCAGAATACCCGCCTCGAGCAGATGGTCCACGAGCCGGGAGTAGAAGTCGAGCCCCTCGGCGTTGAGACCCCGGTCGCCCGGGCGAATGCGGGCCCAACTGGTGGAGAAGCGGTAGGAGTCCAACCCGAGTTCCCGCATCAGGCCCACATCGGCGGGCATGCGGTTGTAGTGGTCGACGGCGACCTCGAGGTCGTCGCCGCCGGCGATCGCGCCGGGAACGCGGGCGAAGGCGTCCCAGATCGAGTCTTCCTTGCCGCCGTCGTGGCCGGCGCCCTCCACCTGGGCGGCCGCGGTTGCGGATCCCCAAATGAAACCGTCGGGCCAGGTTGTGGTGTGCAGCGTCGTCGACATGCGTCCACGCTACCGGCCCGGACCCGCAGTCTCAGACAGAAAACCGGTCGAGTCCGGCCCGGGTGCGCGCACACCGCACGACCCGCCGTGGCGGATCGTGCGGTGCGCGGCTGCCGAACGGTGCTAGGCGGCGGGCAGGGCGGCGACGGCGTCGGCGACGGGCACGGTGCCCTCGAGCAGGTGCAGCGTCTGCCGCACTCCGGATCCGGTGCGAACAAGCTCGGCGATCACGGCGGCGACGTCGGCCCGGGGAACGGTGCCGTAGTCTTCGACGGAATCGGCCGGGGTGTGGTCGGGCCCGGTCAGCTGCAGCCGAACGAGACCGGTTCCGGCCAGATCCGTGAGGCCACCGGGCCGCAGAATGGTCCAGGCCAGCGGGCGTGGCTTGAGGTCGTCTTCGGCGGCGAGCTTGGCCTGAAAGTAGGCCAGCATGCCGTCGTCGACGCCCTCAGGAATCCGGCCGTCCCGAACCAGGTCGTTGCCGGTTGACGAGATCTGAATGAAGCGGGGTACTCCGGCGGCTTCGGAGGCGTCGGCCAACAGCACGGATGCGCCGAGGTCGACGGTCTTCTTGCGGTCGTCGCCGCTGTTTCCGCCGGCTCCGGCGGCGAAGATCGCCACGTCGGCTCCGGCCAGCACGGCTGCCATCTCGGCCACGGTTGCGGCTTCAAGGTCGATGACCACCGGGGTCGCACCGTCGAGCATCAGATCGGCACCCTGTTCGTCACCTCGAATCAGCCCGGTCACCGCATGGCCGTCTGCCACCAGCTCCCGTGTCAACAGTCGAGCGATTTTTCCATGTCCACCTGCTATTACTATGTGCATGGGGGATATAACACCGTGCACCGCTCAGAAATTCCGCCCCGCTGTGCGGTGCGCCCGATCACCCCTGAAACCGGGGCGAGCGGTCGACGAATTCAGGTTGTGCCCGCTCAGGTATGGTTTGCTTGGCGCAATCAGGCATACTGTCTCGGGATTGATAGGGACACGACAAACGGAGTGAGTGAACTGTGGCGTTGAACCGGTGGCAGATGGTGGGCCTGAGCGCGGTGGTCGTGGCGTCGCTGGGGGTGGCTGGAGTCGCCCTGGCGACAGGCGGTGCGGGCTCCCCGGCGCAGACCGCCGAGGCGACGGCCCCGGCGCCTGAAACGCCCCGGGCGACGCCCTCCGAGACGCCCGCGCCGGTCGCCGTTGTGGTCGATCCCGCGGTCGAAGCGCAAATGACCTACGTGCTCGCGCACTGGAGCGACTACAACACCGCCGATTACGGTGTGGTGGGAGCCAACGACTGTGTGAACTTCACCAGCCAAGCGCTCATCGAGCGCGGCTGGGAGATGGACGACCAGTGGTGGAACGGCCTCTCCGGCGACGGCTACGACGCCTCATCTCCGTGGGTCAGTTCGACCGCGTTCATGAACTACGTGGCCGACTCGGGCCGGGCCACCGCCCTCACCGACGATCAGCGTGATCTGGTGAAGGTCGGCGACGTCGTGCAGTTCGACTGGGACAACTCCGGCGATCGCGACCACACCGGCATCGTCTCCCGCGTCGAGGGGACCGGTGACGACATCTCCATCTCGTACGCCGGCCACACCGACGACACCGATTACCGCACCGTGGACTTCGCCATCACCGAGAACCACCCCGGCGGCACCGCGTACTACTGGAGCATTCCCTAGCCGGCTCGCCCGGTCTTCGAGGTCGGCCTGCCCGGTCTCGCCTCTCGCCGGCCGCGGGCTTCGACCAGTGCGGCACCCGTGTCGGCTCGCGTGGTCTCGATCGCTCCTGCGTCGCGCCTCGACCGGCGGGGCACTCGCGCCCCTCGCCTGTCGAGGCCCCGCAAGCCGATCCGCCTCGCCGGTCGAGGCCCGAGCCCTCGCCGGTCGAGGCCCGAGCCCTCGCCGGTCGAGGCCCGAGCTTGCGAGGGATCGAGACCTCGTAAGCCGACCTCCAGACCTGAGTTCTCCACAGCCCTACGTTCGGGGAACTTATCCCCATTCCCCTATCTTT
>JAWOHA010000218.1:0-9089 GCA_046496385.1 Cryobacterium sp.
GCGGCGCACGGATCGGGCCGCGAGCCGTTCGGCGCGGGTGGCGGCGAAGTTCTGGTGCAGTTTCTCGATAAAGGCAAGGGCGTCGGGCGTCAGAATTTCGGCGGCGCGATCGACGGGCGGGGGCGTGGTGAGCGTTAGCGACATCGGTAATCCTCTGGTTCACGTGCGCGGAGTTTCCGTATAATGGAATCTAAATTCTGTTTCGTAGAAAGTTTAGCGGTATCTGGAGGCCGAGAACATGACTGAAGGCGCGGCCTCGACCGGGGTGCAATCCGTGGAGCGGGTCTTTGAGCTGCTCGAGCTCATGACGGCGGCCGGCGGTGAGGTGATGCTCAGCGAGCTCGCCGCCTCCACCGGCCTGCCGCTGCCCACCATTCACCGGTTGCTGCGCACGCTCGTGACTACGGGCTACGTGCGACAGTTGAGCAACCGCCGGTACGTGCTCGGCCCGGGGCTGATTCGTCTGGGGGAGGGGGCCGGCCGTCAGCTCGGGGCGCTCGCCCGAACCCAGCTCGCCAGGCTCGCGGCACAGCTCGGGGAAACCTCGAATATGGCCGTGCTCGACGGAGACATGGTGCTCTACGTCGCCCAGGTGCCGTCGAGTCATTCCATGCGCATGTTCACCGAGGTCGGGCGGCGGGCACACCTGCACGACACCGGTGTCGGCAAGGCGATTCTGGCGCAGCTGCCCGACGCCGCGGTGCGGGCCATCGTGGAACGGGTGGGAATGCCCCAGGCGACCCGTATGAGTCTGGCCACCCCGGAGGCGCTGTTCACAGAGCTCAACCTGATTCGGCAGCGCGGCTACGCCATCGACGACAATGAGCAGGAGATCGGGGTGCGCTGCTTCGCCATGTCTGTGCCGCACGCTCCGACCGCCACGGCGGTGTCGGTGTCGGGACCGGTGTCCCGGGTGGATGACGCCTTCGCCGAGCGTGCCGTGCCGCTGCTCCGTGAGGCGGCCGACGCGATCTCCCGGGAGTTGAACCGCGTGGCGTGACCGCCTGCCGCTCCCCGCCGCCGGACGAGGCCGAGCCTGCGAAATTCCAGACCCCGTCCCGCCCCGCCGCCGGTCGAGGCCGAGCTTGCGAAATTCCAGACCCCGTCCCGCCCCGCCGCCGGTCGAGGCCGAGCTTGCGAGGATCGAGACCTCGCGAGTTGATCTTCGAACGCATGGTGCGTCTCAGGTTTGTCTCTCGGGGTCTTGATCGCTCCTGTGTCGCGCGTCGACCGGCGAATGCGACGCGATCGGCTTGGCGGGCCTGTGCCGGCGGCGCTAGGGGGAGTACTGTCGGCTTCGATCACCGAGAGGAGTCTCTGATGACCCGCACATCGAAGCACTACGGCACCCTGAGCGGTGGCCTCACCTACCTTCGGGTGGGGTCCGGGCCTCCCCTCGTGATTCTGCCCGGGCTGACCCTGAACCACGAGGCGCTGGTGGGGCAGGCCCGGCAGACTCAGGCCCGGCAGCTGCGGCCTTTCACTGCAGATCGGGAGGTGTGGTGGATCAACCGCAAACCCGGGCTGACCGCCGACACGACGATGGCCGACCTCGCCGAGCACTACGCCACGGCGCTGCACGACAAGTTCGGCACCGCCGTCGACGTGCTGGGTCTCTCTACCGGGGGAACTGTGGCGTTGCAGCTGGCCGTGGACCACCCCGAGACGGTGAGGCGTCTGGTGGTGGTGGCATCCGCGTACCGGCTCGGCAGTGAGGGGCGGCTGGCGCAGCTGCGCGCCGCCGAGGCGCTCACGGAGCAGCGGCGCGATGACGCCGGCGCGGCGCTGTTGCCGATGTTCACGACGAATCCTGCCCTGCAGGGCCTGCTCGCACAGGTTGGACGCGTGGTCGGCCCGGGGCTGTTCGCTCAGGCGTCACCGGACCTGGCGATCACCCTGTTCGCGGAGGACGACGTTGACCTGCGTGACCGGCTGGGCCGGATCACGGCGCCGACGCTCGTGATCGGTGGTGACAAGGACCCGATGTACCCGGTGGAGCTGTTTCAGGAAACGGCGGAGCTGATTCCGAACGGGCGACTGAGCCTGCTGCCGGGAAAGGGACACATCACCGTGCAGGCGGGGCCGTTCCTGGCCCGCGACGTACTGACCTTTCTCAACATGGATGAGCCGGCGCAGTACCGCGGCGACACCGGCACGGAGGGGGAGAACCCACCCGCCGAACCTGACTACCGTTCCTGACCGTCCCGTTCCGGGCCGGCCCGGCTGCTCCGGCAGCTTGCGCTCCCTCCCGGCGGGGGCTGCCGCCGGGGCGCGCTAAGTTTGAGGCATGGTTTTTTCTGTGGCAGTGGCGGGCGCGAGCGGCTATGCGGGCGGAGAGCTGCTGCGGCTGCTGGCCGGGCACCCGGACTTCGCGGTGACAACGGTCACCGCGCACAGCAACGCCGGCCAGCACCTCATCGACGTGCAGCCGCACCTGCGCAGCCTCGCGCACCTCACCCTGAGCGACACCACACCCGAGGCGCTCGACGGTCACGACGTGGTGTTCGTCGCGTTGCCGCACGGCAAATCCGGCGAACTGACCGCGCACCTCTCGCCCGACACCCTGGTCGTGGACTGCGGTGCCGACCACCGGCTCGAGAGCGAAGCCGACTGGGCGGCGTTCTACGGCGGGGAATACTTCGGGGCCTGGGCCTACGGCGTTCCCGAGCTGCCGGTGGGAGACGACGAGCAGCGCAGTCGCCTGCTCGGCGCTCGCCGCATCGCCGCGCCCGGCTGCAACGCCAGCACGGTCGCCCTCGCGGTGGCCCCGGGCATCCGTGCCGGGGTCATCGAAGCGCAGGACCTGGTGGCGGTGCTCGCCGTGGGCCCCTCCGGTGCCGGCAAGGCCCTCACCGTGCCGAACCTGGCGGGGGAGATTCTCGGTTCGGCCAATCCCTATGCCGTGGGCGGCACGCACCGGCACATTCCCGAGATTCAGCAGAGTCTGCGCTGGGCGGGCGCGATCGATCCCACCATCTCGTTCACCCCGGTGATCGTGCCGATGGCGCGCGGCATTCTCGCCACCGTCACCGCCCGGCTCGTGCCCGGCACCACCGCGGCCATGGTGCGCGAAGCGTGGGAGAGCGCCTACGCCGAGGAGCCGTTCGTGCACGTGCTGCCGGCCGGCCGGTTTCCGCGCACGGCCGACGTGCTCGGCGCCAACACCGCGCTGATCGGCATCGCCGTCGACGAGGCCGTGGGCCGCGTCGTCACGGTGACCGCCGTCGACAACCTCGCCAAGGGCACCGCCGGTGCCGCCGTCCAATCCGCCAATATCGCCCTGGGACTTCCCGAGACCCGTGGCCTGAGCACGAATGGAGTTGCCCCGTGAGCGTTACCGCCGCTGCCGGCTTCGCTGCCGCCGGTGTCACCGCCGGCCTGAAAAAATCCGGAGGCCTCGACCTCGCCGTGGTGCAGAACCTCGGCCCGCTCACCAGCGCCGCAAGCGTGTTCACCCAGAACCGCTGCAAGGCCAACCCCATCATCTGGAGCGAGCAGGTGATGCGCGACGGTGTCGTGAACGCCATCGTGCTCAACTCCGGCGGCGCCAACTGCTACACCGGCAGCATCGGCTTTCAGACCACGCACGCCACCGCGGAGGCTGTGGCCAACAGTCTCGGTGTCTCGGCCGGCGACGTGCTGGTGTGCTCCACCGGGCTCATCGGCGAACAGCTGAACCTCGAACTGGTCACGGCGGGGGTCTTCGATGCCAGCAGTGCCTTGAAAACGGATGCTGCGAGCACGCCCGAAGCCGGCCTCGCCGCCGCACAGGCCATCATGACCACCGACACCCGGCCCAAACAGGCCGAGCATCGGTCGCCGGCCGGCTGGGTTCTGGGCGGCATGGCAAAGGGCGCCGGCATGCTCGCGCCCGGGCTGGCCACCATGCTCGTCGTGATCACCACCGACGCGGTGTTGACGTCGGCGCAGCTGGACACGGCGCTGCGGCACGCCACCCGGGTCACCTTCGACCGGCTCGATTCCGACGGCTGCATGTCTACCAACGACACCGTCAGCCTGCTGGGCTCCGGCGCCAGCGGGGTCGACGCCGACGAGGCCGAGTTCACCGCCGCCCTCATCGGGCTGTGTGAAGATCTCGCCCGGCAGTTGCAGGGCGACGCCGAGGGTGCCGGGCACGACGTTTCCATTGAGGTGCGCAACGCGCGCACCGAGGTTGAGGCCGTGACGGTGGCCCGGGCGGTGTCACGCAGCAACCTGTTCAAGACCGCGATCTTCGGCAACGACCCTAACTGGGGCCGGGTGCTCGCCGCGGTCGGAACCGTGCCCGAAGCGGATGCCGCCTTCGACCCGTACGGCATCGACGTGGCCATCAACGGGGTGCAGGTCTGCACCGCCGGTGAACCCGATCAGCCGCGCGAGCTCGTGGACCTCACCCCGCGCGCCGTGACCGTCACCGTCGACCTGCACGCGGGCGAAGAAACGGCCACCATCTGGACCAACGACCTCACCCACGAGTACGTCGAAGAGAACAGCGCCTACTCCAGCTGACCCGGTGGCTGACCAGCCCAGCCCAGCCCAGCCCAGCCCAGCCCAGCCCAGCCCAGCCCAGCCCCAACCCAGCACCGCCCAGCCCCCAGAACGAGCACGAGCAACACCAGGAACGCAGAGGCGACACCCGTGACCAGCCCAGCCCAGCCGGCCCAGCCGGCCCCGACCCCGCCCGAGACGACCAGTCAGGCCGAGGCATCCGTCAAGGCCATGACGCTCATCGAATCGTTGCCGTGGCTGAAGCGCTTTCACGATCAGATCGTGGTGGTGAAATTCGGCGGCAACGCCATGGTGAGCGAAGAGCTGCAGCGGGCGTTCGCGCAGGACATGGTGTACCTGCGTTACGCGGGCATTCGCCCGGTGGTGGTGCACGGCGGCGGGCCGCAGATCTCGGCGATGCTGACACGGCTGGGCATTGAGAGCGAGTTTCGCGGCGGCTACCGGGTGACGACGCCCGAGGCCATGGAGGTCGTGCGCATGGTGCTCACCGGGCAGATCAACCGCGACCTGGTGAGCCATATCAACCAGCACGGTCCGTTGGCGGCAGGGTTGAGCGGCGAAGACGCGGGACTGTTCCGGGGGCGTCGCCGCGGCGTCGTGATCGACGGCGAACAGGTGGATCTGGGCCTGGTCGGTGACGTGGTGGGTGTCGACCCCGAGGCGGTGCACGCCCAGCTGAATGCCGGGCGCATTCCCGTGGTGTCGTCGATTGCGCCCGATATGCACGTTCCCGGCCAGTCCCTCAACGTGAACGCGGATGCGGCGGCAGCGACCCTGGCGATCGCGCTCGGCGCCGCGAAGCTCGTGATTCTCACCGACGTGCAGGGGCTGTACTCGGACTGGCCGAACCGTGAGTCGCTGGTGTCGGTCATCGACGTGCCGGCGCTGAAGGCCTTGCTGCCCGAGCTGGAGTCGGGCATGATTCCGAAGATGACGGCGTGCCTGGATGCCGTCGAGGGCGGGGTCGCCAAGGCGGCCATCATCGACGGGCGGGTGCCGCACTCGATTCTGCTCGAGATTTTCACCGGAAGCGGCATCGGCACGGAGGTTGTTCCCGCATGACTGAACAGACTGAACAGACTGACCCGACGGCACCCACCGACCTGGCTGACCGGGCCATCACTGCCGCCTCTGCTGCCTCTGCCGCCCCGGCCGCACCGTGGCAGGAGCGTTACGCCGACACCATGCTGGGCGTGTTCGCGCCGCCGCTCGCGCTGCTCGTGCGCGGTTCCGGGTGCTACGTCTGGAACGACGCCGGGGTCGAGTACCTCGACTTTCTCGGCGGCATCGCCGTGAACGCGCTCGGTCACGCGCACCCCGATGTCGTGGCGGCCGTCTCGGCGCAGGTCGACACGCTCATGCACGTGTCGAACTATTTCGCGTCGGAGCCGCAGCTGCAGCTGGCCGAACGCCTGCTTCGGCTCACCGGGGCGGGATCCGACGGTCGGGTGTACTTCTGCAATTCCGGCACCGAGGCCAACGAGGCCGCGTTCAAGCTGGCGCGGCTGAACACCACCGAGCGCCGCTCTCGCATTCTCACGCTCACCGAGTCCTTCCACGGCCGCACGATGGGCGCCCTGGCACTGTCGGGCAAGCCCGCCATGCGGCAGCCGTTCGAGCCGGTGCCGGGCGGGGTCGAGCACATCGACCCCACGCTCGCGGCGCTCGAGGCAGCCCTCGACGACACTGTCGCGGCGCTGTTCCTGGAGCCGGTGCAGGGTGAGGCTGGGGTCATCGACCTGCCCGACGGCTTTCTGCAGCGGGCCCGTCAGCTCTGCACCGAGCACGGCGTGTTGCTGATTCTCGACGAGGTGCAGACCGGGGTGGCGCGCACCGGGTCCTGGTTCGCCTACCAGCAGTTCGATGTCGAACCGGATGCCCTCACCCTGGCCAAGGGGCTCGGCGGCGGTCTGCCGATCGGTGCACTGGTGACCTTCGGCGCCACCTCGCAACTGTTCCAGCGCGGGCAGCACGGGTCGACATACGGCGGCAACCCGCTGGTCACGGCGGGCTCCAACGCCGTGCTCTCAGTGATCGAGCGCGACAACCTGGTCGACAACGCGCGGCACCGCGGCGAGCAGCTGCGGCAGCTCGTGGCCGGCTATGAGTCGGAACTGATCGCCGGCGTGCGTGGGCGCGGGCTGCTGGTGGGTATCGCTCTCACCCGCCCGGTGGCGGCGCGCCTGGCGGCGGCGGCACTGGCAGAGGGACTCATCGTGAACGCGCCCAATGCGTCGACGATTCGGCTGGCTCCGCCCCTGATCGTGGGGGATGCGGAACTGGTCGTGTTCGGGCGACGGTTCGGACGCGCCTTGAGCGTGGTGGCGGCGCAGCTGGCGGCCGAGACGGCGGCGGCGTCGTAGGCATCCGCTGCCCGGCTCGGTGGTGTGCGGCGGCCGGGCCGGTTGACGCCGTCGCGGTTCCCCTAGGCTGGGAGCCTCACATTATCTTTCTGTGATTGCCAGATTCATGCACGACCCAACGAAAGTGACCACCGTGACCCGCCATTTCCTGCGCGACGATGACCTCTCTCCGGCCGAACAGGCCGAGATCCTCGATCTGGCTCTGGAGATGAAACGCGACCGCTTCGCGGTGCGCCCCCTGGAGGGACCGCAGACGGTGGCCGTGATCTTCGACAAGTCGTCGACGCGCACGCGGGTGTCTTTCGCTGTGGGGATCGCCGACCTCGGGGGCAGCCCGTTGATCATTGCGACGGCGAGCAGTCAGCTGGGCGGCAAAGAGACCGCCTCGGACACCGCGCGGGTACTCGAGCGCCAGGTGGCGGCCATCGTGTGGCGCACCTATGGGCAGGCCGGCCTCGAAGAGATGGCGCTGGGCACCACGGTTCCCGTCGTCAATGCGCTGTCAGACGATTTTCACCCCTGCCAGTTGCTGGCCGATCTGCTCACCATTCGCGAGCACCGCGGAGATCTGAAGGGTTTGACCCTGGCTTTTCTGGGTGACGGCGCCTGCAACATGGCGCAGTCGTACCTGCTGGCCGGGGCGACGGCGGGCATGCACGTGCGCATCGCGTCGCCGGCGGAATTCTCGCCGAGTGCACCGGTGGTGGCGGATGCCACGGCGATCGCCGCCAAGACCGGGGGATCGGTCACCCTGTTCCGCGACCCGGCCGAGGCCGTGGCCGGGGTCGACGTGGTCATCACCGACACGTGGGTGTCGATGGGTAAGGAAGAAGAGAAGTCGGCGCGTCTGGTGCAGTTCAGCCAGTACCGGGTTGACGCCGAGCTGATGGCGCTCGCCCGCCCGGATGCGCACTTTCTGCACTGCCTGCCTGCCGACCGGGGCTTCGAGGTGACGGCTGACGTGATCGACGGGCCGCAAAGCATCATCTGGGACGAGGCCGAGAACCGTCTGCACGCGCAGAAGGCTCTGCTGGCCTGGTTGCTGGCCAAGAACGCCGCGTAGCAGCCCCGCCACCAGCTCCAGCTCCACCCCTGCGAAACGTGTCGTCTCGCGGGGTGTTAGCTCACTTTTCAGGGGCAGCCCACACCGCGGGGGTTCTGTAGGCAGTTTTCGGCCACGAGTACGGTGCGCACGATGACTGCCGGTGCGGCCAACGGCGGGCTGGTACTGCTGACGGTGCCCACCACGGGTTGCCAGATCGAACCCGCGAAGCGGTATTCGGCGGTGTACTCCACGGTGAGGGTGACGTCGTAGGGCCCCGGATTCGAGTAGACGTGGCTGGTGGTGGTCTCAGAGAACTCCGGCACGCCGAGGGCCTCCCAGGTGGCGCCGGTGCCGGTTCCGGTGGTGCCGTCGCCGTAGTTCCAGGTGAATGCGGCGGGGTTGAAGCGCACCTGGGCGGGGTATCCGAGCAGGTCGCCTTGCTCGATATGAGCGGATGCGGTGCCGATGAAGTTGGTCTCCAGCCCCACCGCCATCCACGCGGCCGGTTGCATGGTCTGAGTCGCGACGGCGGGGGTGAAGCTGATGAGGTCGCTGATGGTTACCACGAGCACGGCACCGGGTTCGCCCGGCGTCGCCGGTTCGGCCGGCACGGGTTCGCAGATGCTGCCTTCGGGGCAGAGCCGGGCCCAACGGTCGGGCGTGAGCTCGAAGAGTCCCTCGCCGGGCGTGTTGCCTTTCACAGAGGGCACCACAACCCGCCCTGTTTCGCCGCCGCCGCCGCCGCCTCCGTCGCCGCCGCCTCCGCCCGATCTGTTGCTAGCGGACCCGCTTCGGCCACTGCCGTCGCCCGAGCTGGAATCTGTCGAAGAACTCTGTTTCTGCGCCGCATTGAGTGCAACGGCATCACCCGTTGAGAGAGCGTTCGCCCCGGGGCAGTTACCCTCCTTGCGCTCGCTTTGGGAACAGGTAACCCCAGCGAACTCAATGGAATGCGCCGCCGCCATACCGGAAACGAGGAGCAGGAACGTAAGGACGATACCGAACGTGAGTCGCCTGCACGGCGTCAACAGATATCGCCGCCAGCCCACACAGCTTCGGAACCAACAATGAGTTGTTCCCTCCCATCGTCTTTCCAATCGAATCCCACCTGTAATGCCGTTCGGTCAGGTCTCTCGTTCGTCACGATCGACACGCCTTCCGCATTAAGAACA
>JAWOHA010000284.1:0-6724 GCA_046496385.1 Cryobacterium sp.
GCCAGAAGAACACCCGGCCAGAGGTAAGAATCAAACGGCGACCCCTCGAGGTAGCCGAGGGGCGGGGTGATGCCGATCGAAATGCGCGGCCCCGCGGCCAGGGCCACGCCGCCGACGACGGCGGTGATCGCGATCACCCACTGCACCACGAGCAGCACCGGTCGCCACATGTCGGGCCTCGATTCCCTGGACGGTTCGCTAGACGGTTCGCTTGGCGGTTCCCTCGTCGGCAGAATACACGTCTGGCCCGCTGCCGGCAGCCCCTCGGCGACCTCGCTTTCAGCCGGCCGGCCACGGCCCTGGCCGCGGCCGCAGGCCGACGTGTATTACGGTGAGACTCTCCGGGGCCCGAATTCGGCCGCCCGCACGCGGCTGATCAGGACCACAATGACGAACACGTTCACATCCCGAACCCGGTCCGCACGGCTCGACGCGCTGCCGTTCACCCGAGAGCACCGCAAGTTGCTCGTGGGCTCCGGAGTGGGCTGGGCGCTCGACGCCATGGACGTGGGGCTGATCTCATTCGTGATCGCGCAGCTGGCCGTGCAGTGGAATGTGAGCGACACCGAACTCTCGTTCATCGCCTCGGCGGGCTTTCTGGGCATGGCCCTCGGCGCCGTTCTGGGCGGGCTGCTCGCCGACCGCATCGGCCGCCGCCAGGTGTTCGCCCTCACGCTGCTCGTCTACGGGCTGGCCACCGGGGCCTCGGCGCTCTCTGTCACCGTGGGCGTGCTCATCGCCGCGCGCTTCATCGTGGGGCTCGGTCTCGGTGCCGAGCTGCCCGTGGCCTCGACGCTCGTGAGCGAATTCGCCCCGCCGCGTATTCGCGGTCGCATCATCGTGATTCTCGAGTCGTTCTGGGCCATCGGCTGGACACTCGCCGCCCTGATCGGCTTTCTCGTTATTCCGCTCTCGGACAACGGCTGGCGCTGGGCTCTTCTCGTGGGAGCGGTGCCCGCACTCTACGCCGCCTTCGTGCGGGTACGACTGCCGGAATCGGTGCGGTTTCTGGAATCCCGTGGACGTTTCGTGCAGGCCGAGGCGACCGTGGTGCGCTTTGAACGCAGCGCCGGCATCACCGCCCTGCCGGAACCGGCCGTGGCCGGGCCGGCCGTGGCCGGGCCGGCCGTGGCGGCGCCGGCCCCGGCGGGACCGCGCGGGCTCAGCGGGGCGTCCCGGGTCGCGGCCCTCTGGTCGCCGGCGCTGCGCCGTTCCACGGGGTCGTTGTGGCTGGTCTGGTTCTGCGTGAACTTCGCCTACTACGGCGCCTTCATCTGGCTGCCGACCATTCTGGTGGCCAGCGGGTTCTCGCTGGTACGGTCGTTCGCGTACACGCTGATCATCACCGTGGCGCAGCTGCCCGGCTACGCGGTGTCGGCGTACCTGATCGAGAAATGGGGCCGGCAGAAAACCCTCGCCACGTTCTTGATCGGGTCGGCGATCGCGGCGGGGCTGTTCGGCCTGGCCGACAGCGTGCCACAGGTCATCGGTGCCGGCATGCTGCTGTCGTTTTTCACCCTCGGCGCCTGGGGCGCACTCTACGCGGTCACCCCGGAGCTCTACCCCACCCCCCTGCGCGCCACCGGCGCCGGGTGGGCCGCCGGCACCGGCCGCATCGCCGCGATCGTGGCGCCGCTGCTGGTTCCCGTGCTGCGTGAGGCCGGCGGCACCCCGCTGCTGTTCGCCGTGTTCGCCGGCCTGTTCATCGTGGCGGCGGTGGGCGCGTTCGGTCTGCCCGAGAAACGCGGGCTCAGCCTCGACGACTGATCCGCGACGAACCGACCCGGGCCGTGATGCCGGCTAGTAGTCGTCGCGGTCGTGCGCTGCGGGCGGCAGGTCGGTGCTGCGGGCGTCGTGCAGCGCGTTTTCGTACGCGGTCTCGGCCGCCTTCGCTTCGGCCCGGGCTTCGTCGGCATGCCGCACGGCGGCTTCCTGCGCCTGCCGCAGCTGCTCGATCTGTTCGGGCGTGGCCGTGCTGAGTCTTTTCGCCAGGCTGGCCGGAAACAGCACCCGGGCCTGCGCGGCCTCCACGGCCTTTCCGGCGATCAGGGCATGCTCGCGCAGGTGCCGGAGGTTCGCCTCCCAGGCCGCCCGTGTCGGTGACGGCGCCGCCGAGGATCCGGGCGGGGCGCCCCCGTTGTGTGCCTCGACGGCATCATTCGGTCGGTTTGCGTCGGTGGAATCTGTTTCCTGCATGGTGTCCTCCTGTTCGCAGGCATCGTAGCGCGAGAGTCGGAAATGCCGCCAGACCGGCGCATCCGTTTCGGCCCGGTCAGCACCCGGCGCCGCAGTCCGGCCCGGTCGCACCGTCGCGGAGCCCAGACTCCGGTGATGCAGAGGCCGTTATCAGGCACAAGATGCAGAATTGTGGTTTCGCCCGACGCCGCCACCAGAGAGCGCGGGCCTGATGCTGCGTGAGCCGGCGCCCGTTGGTTGCTCTTGCGTCGCCTGGAATTTATGAGCTCAGAAACTTCACCGACCACCCGTACGCGCTTCACCACAATTCGGAAAGACCGCACCAAACGCCAGCGATGGCAACACATCGCACTCACCGCCACCTCGGCCCTCGCCATCGCCGGCCTCGTCACGGGAGCCGGGTTTCACGCCCAGGCCACGCAGAACGCCGAAGACCGCGTGTCTGCCACGGCCAGCCTCTCTGACAGCTCCGGCCGCCAGCATGGCCAGCTCGACGCCTACGAGGCCATCTCCAAGTCCCGCATTCAAGACGGTGCGTCGGACACTCTCGACGAGGCCAACCGGGTGCTCGTCGACGTGCAGGACAAGGTTGATGCGTCGGCCCTCACCGAGCAGGTCAGTTCCCTCGCCGGCTACAGCACACTGCCGCTGGACCAGGTGGTCTCGCTGACCGCGGCGACCAAGGTTGAAACGGCGTCTGTGGAAACCGCGGCCGTCGAAGCCGACCGGGTTGCCGCCGAGGCCGCGGCCCAGGCCGCTGCCGACGCCGCTGCCGCTGAAGCCGCCGCCGCGGCTGAAGCCCAGGCCGCTGCCGACGCGGCTGCCGAGGCCGAAGCCCAGGCTGCCGCTCAGGCCGCGGAGCGAGCTGCCGCCGCCCCGGCCGCCCCCGTCGCCCAGGCGCCGCGGGTCGCAGCCTCAGCGTCGTCGAACACCGTCGACGGTGCGCGCGCCGCCGCGCAGGCGATGGCCGCGTCTCAGTACGGCTGGGGCGCCGACCAGTTCTCCTGCCTCGACCGACTGTGGGAGAAGGAATCCAACTGGAACTTCGCCGCCGTGAACCCCAGCAGTGGAGCGACCGGAATTCCGCAGTCGCTGCCCGCGAGCAAGATGGCTTCGGCCGGCGCGGACTACCTCACCAACGCCACCACGCAGATCTCCTGGGGCCTGCAGTACATCAACGACTCCCGGTACGGCACGCCGTGCGCGGCGTGGTCGCACTCGCAGTCCAATAACTGGTACTGACCCGCACGGCCGTCGCCGATGCGCCCGCGTGCGTTAGAGCGGGCGCACCATCGCGGTGAAGAACGTCTCCGCGAGCGGGGTGGCAAGCACCGAGAGCATGACGACGTTCACCAGCACACTCACCCAGAAGGCTCGGCGAAAGCCGGCCTTCTGGGTTTTGTGGCGTAATGTCTGCTGCGCCACAATCGCGCCCGGCCAGCCGCCGATCAGGCCGAGCAGGAGCAGCGTGGCCTCGGAGATGCGGCGCCGGCCTGCGCGCGCGGCGGCCTTGTCGATCGCATAGGCGACGAAAGCGGCCAGGCTGGTCAGCAGGTACCCGCCGACGACCCAGTACGTGACCGGCCAGCCGAGCACCTGCAGGGTGGGCGGCCAGAGCAGCGTGAGCGCGGCTCCGCCCAGCATCACCAGCACGATCGGCAGGTAGTGCGAGCCGTGCCGGGGCGCGCCGTATCGTCGGCCGCCGCGTGCAGGCCGGGTCACGCCGGCACCGGGCGCCGCTGCTCCGGCCGGGCCGGAGCGATGATCACGGGGCGCCGGCCCTGCGGGTCGCGGTCCGCGTGCTCACCGAGCACCTGGCAGCGTTCCTCGCCGTGCCCGCTCCAGAGCGCCGCGGTCCACGCGGCCAGCGCCGCGTCGAGCAGGTCCTCGCGGTGCTTGTACGGCACGTCGAGAAGCGGCGACGCCTCGTCGAACAGCACGGCCGTCACGGGGTGGCTGGACAGGTTCAGGGGCGGGGTCGCGGTGCGAAGCCGCCGCATGCGCTCGAGCAGTTCATCGCATTCGGCGGCCCGGTAGGCGCGGCGTTCACCGGCCGGCAGGGCGAGCTTGGGCCTCTTGTACCGGGGTCGTGCCACGGTGTAACCGAATTCGGCGGCGCCGACGAGCGTCGTGTACGGGTAGCACTCGAAGAACTCCACAGCCGTGGGGTCGGGCGCCCGTTCCCCGCCGCTGTAACGGTGCCCGGCCGCTTCGAGCAGCAGACGCAGGGCGATGCCGCCCTGCCAGGGGCGGCCGAGGTTGCTGGGGTTGGCCGCCACCTTCCAGCGCCCGTAGCGTTGGCCGACCTCACGCTCGCAGTCCCGAATACCGGTGGCATTGAACACCACCAGCGGCGCGTCGACTGCCACCACGTCGCCCGGCTCGGCGAGGCCGATCACCCACTCGGCGACCGCCGTGATGCCGCGTGCCCAGCCGGCCTGCAGCACCGTGCCCTGTTCGTCGATGCAGACCAGGCCGGTCTCGTTGGCCGGGCGCAGCGCGGTGCCCTCGCCCCAGGCCAGGTCGACGCCGATGAATTTGCGCATGCGGGCTAGTGGCCGCGGGCAAGCCATTCATCGACGTGGCCCGACTCGTCGCCGATCGTGGTGGAGTCGCCGTGCCCGGTGCGCACCGTGGTGTCGGCCGGCAGGGTCAGCAGCCGGCCGGTGATCGACTCGATGATGGTCGGAAAGTCACTGAACGACCGGCCGGTGGCGCCGGGGCCACCCTGAAAGAGGGTGTCGCCGCTGAACAGGGTGCCCAGTGTCGGAGCGTAGAAGCACACCGCGCCGGGGGAGTGCCCCGGGGTGTGCAGCACCTGCAGCTCGGTGCCGGCCACCACGATGCGCTGATCGTGCTCGAGGGAGTGCGGCACGGCATTCGGGTAGACCCGCTGCCAGAGCTCGGTGTCGTCGGGGTGCAGGTACACCGGCGCCCTGGTCTCACCCTGCAGAGCGGCGACCCCGCCGATGTGGTCATCGTGCGCGTGGGTGCAGAGAATCGCCGTGAGGGTGCGGTCGCCGATGGCGGCGCGAATGGCGTCCACGTCGTGGGCGGCGTCGATCACCACGCATTCGGTGTCGTCGCCGACGAGGTAGACGTTGTTCGCCACGTTCCAGGTGCCGCCGTCGAGGCTGAAGGTGCCCTCGGTCACGAGGTGCTCGATGCGCGCCGACATCAGAGCACGACCACGGAGCGCAGCACGTCGCCGCGGGCCATCTTGTCGAAGGCCGCGTCGATGTCGGTGATGCCGATCTTCTCGCTCACGAAGTCATCCAGCGGCAGCCGCCCCTGCAGGTACAGGTCGGTGAGCATGGGAAAGTCCCGCTCCGGCAGGCAATCGCCGTACCATGACGATTTGAGCGAGCCGCCGCGGCCGAAGACGTCGAGCAGCGGAATCTCGAGCATCATCTCGGGGGTGGGCACCCCCACCAGCACCACGGTGCCGGCCAGGTCGCGGGCGTAGAAGGCCTGTCGCCAGGTTTCGGGGCGGCCCACCGCGTCGATGGCCACGTCGGCGCCGAACCCCCCGGTGAACGCCCGCACGGCGGCGATGACCCCGGCTTCGTCGAGGGCCGAGGAGTCGATGGTGTGGGTGGCGCCGAACCGGCGGGCCTTGTCGAGCTTCTTGGGGTCACGGTCGACGGCGATGATCACGGATGCGCCGGCGAGGCGGGATCCGACGATCGCGGCATCCCCCACCCCGCCGCAGCCGATCACGGCGACCGAGTCGCCGGCGCCCACGTTGCCGGTGTTCATGGCGGCGCCGATGCCGGCCATGATGCCGCAGCCGAGCAGGCCGACCGCGGCCGGGTCTGCGGCGGGGTCGACCCGGGTGCACTGGCGTTCGTGCACGAGGGTTTTGTCGGCGAAGGCGCCGATGCCGAGCGCCGGGCTGAGCGGGGTGCCGTCGGGCAGGGTCATCTTCTGGGTGGCGTTGAAGGTGTTGAAGCAGTACCAGGGTTCGGCGCGGGTACAGGCCCGGCAGTCGCCGCAGACGGCGCGCCAGTTGAGCACCACGAAGTCGCCCACGGCCACGTGGGTGACGCCGGGGCCGATCACGCTCACCCGGCCGGCGGCCTCGTGTCCGAGCAGGAACGGGAACTCATCGCTGATGCCGCCCTCTTTGTAGTGAAAGTCGGTGTGGCAGACGCCGCAGGTGTCGATGTCGACGACGACCTCACCGAAGGTGGGGTCGGGCACGACGATGTCGGTGATTTCAACCGGTCCGCCCGAAAAACGAACGATGGCACCGTGAACGGTGGTGGGCATGAGGCTCCTCGGTGCGGGTGCGGGTGCGGGTGCGGGTGCGGGTGCAGGTGCAGGTGCAGGTGCAGGTTCGAAGAATAAGCCTACCGAACCTGCCTGCGCGCGATGCCGGGACGTGCAAAAAAATTCCGCTGGTCGAGGCCGAGCGTGCGCGATCTCGACCGTTCGGACCTCGACCGTTCGGGGCTCGGCCCTCGGGCCTCGACGAGGGGGGCTCACGGGGCCGAAATCGGGGCCGGGTCAGGCCAGCAGCTCGGTG